>NZ_CAWMFQ010000120.1:0-8882 GCF_963866995.1 Aeromonas sp. ZOR0002
GATGACCGCCTGGGTGCGGTTCTTGACCCCGAGTTTGCGGAAAATCGCGGTGATATGGGCCTTGATGGTCGCCTCGGAAACGTTGAGCTCCCAGGCGATCTGTTTGTTGAGGCTGCCATCCCGCAACATGATGAGCACCTTGTATTGCTGGGGGGTGAGGCTGGCCAGCTTGGTGGCGAAATCGGGCCCTTCGCTGGGCTCGGGATGGAGGGAGATCCCCTCGGGCACCCAGTTGTCCCCCCCGATCACCGTATTGAGGGCGCTGACCAGCTCTTTCATGGGGACGGACTTGGGAATGAAACCGAGCGCGCCCAGGCGCAGCACCTGCTGGATGATGGCGGGATCCTCGGAGGCCGAGACCACGACGATGGGGAGATCCGGGTGATGTCCGCGCAGATAGGCCAACCCCTCGAAGCCGTTGGCCCCCGGCATCTTGAGATCCAGCAGCAGCAGGTCGACGTCGGGATGTTCATCGAGCAGGTGGCTCAGGCTGTCGATGGAGTCAGCCTCCAGCAATCTGGCGTCGTCGATGGCCATGTGCACCGCTTGATAGAGGGCGCCCCGAAACAGGGGGTGGTCATCTGCGATGACGATGGTAAATTGGCTGTCCATAGCTCACATTGTTGCTAACCGATTGTTTTGAAAAATCAAACTAGCACTGCTACCCAAGTGGGTCAAACCCGCCAGTACGCAAATGTGAGGTGGTCATCGGATGTCGTGCCACGGGGCCGGCGGGATGGCCAGTAAACAACCCATGCAGGAGGCAATCGATGGGATCCCTGGTTTTGACGGTGGGCACGGGCTCCACCTGGGCAATGAGAACGGCGCTGGTGCTGGCCATGAGCGGGCTCAAGTGGCAGGAGCAGGTCTTCGATCTGGAAGATGCCAAGGAGCTGCAACGGCTCAAGCGCACGGCCCCCGCCGGCCTGGTGCCCTGGCTCGACGACGGTGAGCTGCGTATTCACGACTCTCTGGCCATCGCCGAATATCTCCACGAGTGTTGCCCGGAGCGCCACCTTTATCCGGTGGACAAGGCCGAACGGGCCCTGGCCCGCAGCCTGTGCGCCGAGCTGCACGCCGGTTTTCGTCAGATCCGCACCCTGCTGCCCTTCTTCCTGGGGGCGTCCACCCAGAGTGAACCGCCGGTGGAGGTCATCGACGAGCTGGCCCGGTTGCAGACTCTCTGGTCCCAGGCGCGGGGGCCCTTCTATTTCGACGAGGCGAGCATTCTGGATGCCTTCTATGCGGTGATGGCCTATCGACTGGCAAGCTATGGCATTTCGCTGCCCGGTCAGGCTGGCGCCTATCAGCAGGCCTTGCTGGCCTGGCCCCTGTGGCAGGAAACCCTGCTCAGGGCGAGGTTGCAGTGGCCAAAGGCGGCCCGCCAGTCTGATTGATGTGGGCGTCGGCAAGACAAAAAAGGGGAGCCATCGGCTCCCCTTTTTATTCAGGCCAGGTCGCTATTTCTGCCGACCCGCGAAGACCACGACCACTTTGTCTTCTCCTTTCTCCCGCACGAAGCCATAGGGGACATCGGAAATCTTCTTGTGGCTGCCCGCCGCGATGGCAGGGTGGGCGGCACGGAACTGGCCGAGCCGTTGCCAGTGCTTGACCAGCTCCGCCTTCTCGCCACTCGCCAGCTCCTGCCAGTTCATGTCCGAGCGCACGCTCTGATCGAACACGCCGCCATCCTTGGCCAGTCCCCGGCCGGACTCGTCGCCATAGTAGATCTGGATGCCCCCCGGCAGCAGCATGAAGCTGTTGGCCACCCGCCGTTGCAGCGCCACGTCCTGATAGTCGCCGAAGAAGAGCTTGGTGTCGTGGGAGCTGATGTAGCTCAGCACGTTGAACTCGGGATCCTGGTTGATGCGGCTGGCGTAGCTCGCATAGGTGGGCTCTGCCCCCGCCATGCACTGGGCCTGGGGCAGGGCGAATTCACGCTGGTAGTCGAAGTTGATCAGGGAATCGAAGCCGTGCTGGTACCAGAAGTCCTTGGCGACCCCGTGATCCCACACCTCGCCCACCATGTAGAAGGGAAGGTCATCGAGGGCCTTGCCCGGGTTGGCGGCCTTCCACTCCTTGAGCGCGTCGGTGCCCGCCTGCTTGAGCCTGGCCCAGACCGCGGGCTCCAGGTGTTTGACGGTGTCGGCACGGAAGCCGTCGATGCCGAAGCGGCGCACCCAGTCGGTGTGCCAGGCAATGAGGTAATCGCTCACGGTGGCGTTGGGCAGGGCCTTGGCCCTGGTGTCTTTTTTGGCAGCGAGCAGCGGTGGCAGCCCCACCGATCTGGTGGATTCGGTCAGGAAGTCCGGCAATCCCGCCACCGAGCCGGTGACGTCGTCGGTGCCGGGTTGTGGGTAGCCGGGCAGACCTGCGCGCACCCAGTCAGGGCCCCACCACTTGTCCCAGTGGGATGACTGGTAGTCGATGAACTGGTTGTAGCCATGCCAGTTGAGGCCGCCGCTCGGGCGCCATTCGTTCCAGCGACTCGGCAGCTTGCCGGTGTTCTGGGTGAGATCGGTGAGCCCCAGATCCTGCAAGTCGGCGAGGGTGGCGTAGCCTGCGTGGTTCATCACCACGTCGAGGATGATCCGCATGCCGCGCTTGTGGGCCTCGTCCACCAGAGTTTTCAGGCTCTCTTCGTCGCCGTAGTTGGGGTCGATTTTGGTGAAGTCGAGCGCCCAGTAGCCGTGGTAGGCGTAGAAGGGGAAGTTCCCCTGTTCGCCACCGCCGATGAAGCCGTGGACCTGTTCCACCATGGGGGTGATCCAGATGGCGTTGATGCCGAGTTGCTTGATGTAGTCGAGCTTCTCGGTCAGCCCCTTGAAGTCACCGCCATGCCAGGTGGCCACTTCGTCCTGACCATCCTTCTGACGACCGAAGCTGTGATCATTGGCGGGATCGCCGTTGTGGAAGCGGTCGGTCAGCAGAAAATAGACGCTCGCCTGATCCCAGCTGAAGGGAGCAGGCTTGGCGGCCTTGACCGGTTCGAGCAGCAGCAGGCCGCCGCTCTCCTTGCTCGGTGTCAGGGTGATTTTGCCGCCTTTGACCACGGCTTCCTGTCCCGAGTAGGCATCCCGCAACCGGGTGCCGTCGGGCCAGACTCCCTTGAGTGATGTCGTGACCGGGCCGCCATCCCAGCTGATGCAGGGCTCTTCCGGAGGCTGGCGTTTGAACTCGCTCTTTTTGGTTGCCCGCAACACCTTGAGGCTGGGGGTATCGGGGTTGAAGGTGAACTCGTAGTCCCCCGCCAGCATCACCCTCAGATTGAAGTCTGTCCCCTTGCTGCACTTGTCCATGGGCTGGGCGGTGCCGAAGGGAAGGGGCCTGGCCTCGGTTGGCCCGAAGCTGGTGCCGCAACTGTTGCCCGCATCGCTGATGCGGATCTGGTGGCTCCCCCTGTCCAGTCTGTGGGTCAGGGTGACGGTGCCCTTGTCCAGCGTCAGCGCCTCGGCTACCGGTTTGCCATCCACATGGAGATAGACCTCGGGGGCGGCCATCGCCTGACCGATGAACAGCGGTGTGGCGAGCACGGCCAGCCACAGGGGTGATAGGCGAAGAGCGGGGCGCGAAGAGAGACGCATAAGCCATTCCTTGAGCAGAGTGTGAGGAGCAGGGTCCGTTGAGGCACTCATTCTAGGGCGCGCTGGGGCAGGCTTGGACCGGTAAAATACCGATTTGTGACGTCAGTTCAAATGGTTACGTTTTCAAGAATGGAAAAGTGTGAACCGGGTGTCGCGGCCATGAAAAAAGCCGGTCAGTTGACCGGCTTGTAGGCATTCGGGGTGGCGTCACACGGTGAAGAACTTGAAGTTGACGAAGGCCACCGCGATGAAGGAGGCAACCATGCCGCTGATGCAGAGCACCGCAGGGCGGATGGCAGGCCAGCGATGGGCCAGCAGCACGATGGCCAGCAGGGTCGGATAGAGGCCGAACATGTAGCGGGGCATGGCGTTGAGTCCGGTCATCAGGGGGATGGTGCAGCAGATGAACATCAGGGTCGCTTCGGCCCAGCGTTTCTGGCTGAACAGGTAGCCATTCAGGCACCAGCCGAAGATCACCATGATGGAGAGATAGGCCTTGCGTCCCCCCAGCTCGAAGCCGCTCAGCCACCAGTCCAGGGGGCTGTCCATATAGCGGCCCCAGGCCACCTGGATGTGCTTGAAGGCCAGGGCATCCCCGGTGAGGTGATAGAGATAGACCATGTAGGAGAAGAGGCCGAGAGGAATGAGCCAGAGGGTGAACACCACCTTGAAGGCCCGCTCGGTGAAGCGGAAGAACTCGCGCCAGCCGTAGGCCTGCAGGGCCAGGATCAGCACCGGGAACACCATCATCACCCCCAGGTTGCGGGTGGCGGAGATGAAAATGCCGAGGAAGGCGACCATGAGCCACTGTTCGCGGTAGGCGAACAGGAACATTCCCAGCATCAGCGCCATGAACATGGGCTCGGTATAGCCGGAGACGAAATAGGCGGAGAAGGGGGAGAAGGCCAGCAGCCAGACCCCGAAGCGGGCGGTGTCGTCCCCCAGCTTGAGCTGGCGCAGCACCAGCAGCATCAGGGGCAGGCTGATGAAGAAGGCGATGTTGGCCACCAGCATCAGGCCGATGAGGCTCTCCATGTCAAACAGGCTGGAGAGACCGCCGGCCAGCATGGGATAGAGGGGCATGAAGGCCCAGTTCGCCGCATTGCCCTTGCTCAACCAGCGCGGATAGAGGTCGTAGCCATTCTCGATGATGCGCTGGAACCAGACGCAGTCGAACTGGCAGTAGGCCTGCAGCGGCCCGATGTCGGTGGCGCCATAGAGCTGGACGCCGAAATAGCCCATGCCATAGAGCGCCACCCGGCTCAGCACGAAGGCGGCGACGATCATCAGCCAGTCGCGGCCGCTGATGCGCAGTGACGGGCGATAGGGGAGTGCAGCCCCGGTTGACGGGGCGGTATTGGTCATATCATTCATCAGGCAAAAACCCAGATACGGGAGAGAACGTAGGTGAGCACGGTGACGGTCAGGGTGGCGATCACCACCGGCAACAGGCCGGAGAGACCGGCAAACAGCAAACCGCTCAGGATGAGGTTACGTACCGCCAGCGAGAAGAGGGCAACCAGCAGGAACTTGCTGGCGGCACCTTGTTTCTGGAAGGTGATGTAGCGATGGCCGAAGAACGAGAACCAGAACGCCACGGCAAAGGCCAGGGTCGTGACCAGGTGCTCGGAGATGGCCGGCCAGGTATGAAACAGGGCGATGGAGGTACCCAGATCGACGAGGGTGGCCCCCCCGCCGACAAAACCGAAGCGAACCAGCCGCCAGAATTCCTCGCGGGAGATCATTGAGACGCCTGCTCCTGCTGATCATCAGCGGCTTTCGCGGCGGCCTTCTTGCCAGCGCTCTTCTTGCTGGCGGTGGGCACTTCCTGCTTCTGCTCTTCATCCTGCTTGGCGTACTGGCCGTAGACCCCTTCGATGAGGTAGACGGGGCGCTGTTTCACCTCGACGAACATGCGGCCGATGTACTCGCCGATGATGCCCAGCGACAGCAGCTGGATGCCGCCGAGGAACAGCATGACCGACATCAGGGAGGCGTAACCGGGCACGTCGATGCCGAAGAAGAGCACCTGGGTGATGATCTTGAGGATATAGAGGAAGGCGATGAAGGAGACACCGACCCCGATGTAGCTCCACACCCGCAGCGGCCAGCTGGAGAAGCTCATCAGGCCGTCAAGGGCGAAGTTCCACAGCTTCCAGTAGTTGAACTTGGTTTCGCCGGCATGGCGGGCCGGGCGCTCGTAGGGAACGCCGACGGCGCGAAAACCGGCCCAGGCGAACAGCCCCTTCATGAAGCGGTTGCGCTCCGGCAACTGCTTGATGGCTTCGACCACCTTGCGATCGATGAGGCGGAAGTCACCGGCGTTCTCCGGCAGCTTGGTGCTGGTGGAGAGGGCGTTGAAGAAGCGGTAGAAGCCACCGGCGGTCAGGCGTTTCATCGGGGTATCGGCGCTGCGATCCACCCGGATGCCGTAGACGGTGTCATAGTCGCCGGTCTGCCACAGCTTGACGAACTCCAGAATGAGAGAGGGGGGATCCTGCAGGTCCACGTCCATGGGGACGATGGCGTCGCCCTTGGCCTGGTGCAGGCCGGCGGTCATGGCCGCTTCCTTGCCGAAGTTGCGGGCCAGGTTGACCAGGGTCACACGGGGATCCCGGGCGATGGCCTGCTCGACCACCTCACGGGTGCGGTCACGGCTGCCATCGTTGACGAACACGATTTCAAGCTGGTCTTTGAGCGGGGCCAGTTCGGTATCTATCGCGCTGATGAAGGCGTCTATGCTCTCTTCCTCGTTGTAAACGGGAACGACCAGAGAGAGTCGAAAATCGGCACGGGACATGGGAACTTCCTTATTGAAAGAATTATTTTACGGAACAGATACTTGGGGCATTCCGCTTCACTGAGCCACGGTCAGTCGCACGGACTGGACGTTGAGCGGTGTCGGGGCGGAGAGCGCCAGGAAGTTGGGACGCTTGGGATCGGCGGTCAGGGAGTCGCCCGGCAGGCTGAGGCGGATCTCGTTGATGCCCGCTTTGGCCAGCTTGACCGTGGTGGTGAAATCATGACCCAGCGCCACCTTGAGCAGGGCGCCAGCCTGAGGGCTGTTGATCCTGGCCTGGATGGTGAGCTGCTCCGGCTGGGCCTGCTGCTTGGGCAGCACGAAATAGAGACCGCCCTGACCGCTCAGCTCGGTGCCTTGCTCGCTGGGCTTCTTGGCCCAGCCTTCGCTTGAGAGGAAGCGGCTCGGCTTGGTCAGGTTGAGTTCGTTGCCGGGCTGGTAGGTCATGCTGGAGTTGTGCTCCCAGAAACGGGTCTTGCCTTCCAGGTAATAGAGCTTGTAAGCCAGGCTCACGTTGGGGTGAGCGGCCAGATAGAGGGTATAAAGGTAGAAACCGCTCAGTGCCAGGATGGCAGCCAGAAAACCGAACTTTTTGTAGGTCATATTACTCACTCGACGCCCGACAGATTGATAGGCAGATTTCGCGCATATGCTAATCCAATTGCAAAAAAAGCATAGTGGATCACAAAAATATATTTGCTCACATATTAACCCTCAATCACCCTGCTTACCAAGGGGCTTTAGGGTCGTTTGCTTCCTCTTCTTGATTGTGGCTTTTTCGGCGCCAACCTGTCTGCCGCCACCTGGGGCGCATCAGGCAAACGGCTGATATTGTGCTTTGTTGTGGCAGGATCTGTCGCCATTTCACCCGGGCAGAATTAAGATGGCCTGTCCCGTCGTCAAGGATGACCCATGAGACTCTTCTCTCTGTGTGTGCTCTGCTGTCTGCCCCTCCAACCGTTGTGGGCGCAATCGTTCTGCTCCTCCCCCCTTCGCGTCGGTTTCGATGACTGGCCCCCATACCACTATTACCAGCAAGAGGGCGCACGTCGGGAACTGCGTGGATTTGCGGTCGACTACCTCAATGCCGTGTCGAATCGGCTGGGTTGTCGTCTGGTCTATGTGGAGCGTCCCTGGAAGCGGGGGTTGCACGATCTTGAGCGGGGTCGGCTGGACATCGTGATGGAGGCGTATTTTGCTGATGAGAGGGCGCGTTATGCCTGGTTCTCCATCCCCTACAACCCGGGCCGGACATCGCTCTGGGTACGCAAATCCGGTACCGGTGAGGAGTCGGATCTGGCGAGTTGGCTGGCCCACGGGCATCGCCTCGGTGTGACCAGGGACTACTATTACGGCCCGGAAATCACCAAGGTTCTGCAGCGATACCGCAACCAGGTGAGCGAGGTCAACGATGTGCAAAACTATCGCAAGCTGCTGCTTGGGCGGATAGACGGTTTTCTCGGGGATAGTCTGGCCACGCCCTGGGGTCTGAAAAGAGAGGGGCTGTCGGATGCGGTCGTCCCCCACACCATGGCGATCCATGAGACGCCCACCTTTTTCATGTTGAGCAAGAAGACCCTGTCCGGGGAATTCGTGGAGCGGTTCAACGAGGCGATAGTGGCCGTCGGTGACAGCGGGGAGCAGGAACTCATCTGGCGTCGTTACACCTCCGTCCGCTAGCAAAGTCGCCAGCATTCACGCATCATGGGGACCTGACCGTCGCGCCTGACAGGCCGAAATGAACCGATTTGAGGCAAGCGTGGTAAGAAGCATGGGTAAGAAGTATTGGTTGGCATTGGCGAATCTCATCTGGCTGGGCTGCTGGCCGGCCAGCATGGTTCATGCCAGCACGGAACAGGCGGTAGTGGCCAGTCCCAGCATTCAGCATGACTGGTATCAGAACGAGGTGGCCGAGCAGGCTCGTCATGAGCTTGAACAGCAGTTGCAGGAAGCGGTGCTGGCCCAGCTGCATCCGGATTTCTACCGCCTCTGGCAGCAGTTGCAAAAGACCCCGGCGGATCGACGCGGTGCCCTCTACGATGAGGCCTTTGGCAAGCTGGCCCGGTTCCAGCAGGCCTGGCGAGGGATGGATCTGGTCGCGCGCGAACAGATGCAGACCCTCAAGCTGGATCTGAACCGCCCCCTGGCCCATGCTCCCCAGGGAGACAATCTGCTGGAGCAGGTCAGGCAACTCAGGCCACAGGTGGCGGAATACGACGCCGTGCGCGAAGAAGTGCGCAAGCTGCTGGCCATGCCCATGGCCAAGCACTGGCCCACCCTCTCCATGCCGACCCTGCGGGCCGGGGAGAGCTCGACCGAGCTCGGCCAGATCCGCTCCATCCTGAACGAACTGGGGGACAGTGCCCCGACTCACCAGGACAGCCTCTACGATCCCGAGACCGAGCAGGCCATCAAGCAGTTCCAGCGCCGCCACGGTCTGACGGCCGACGGCATCATCGGCCGTCAGACCCGCAGCTGGCTCAATACCGGCCCCGAGG
>NZ_CAWMFQ010000120.1:8945-13324 GCF_963866995.1 Aeromonas sp. ZOR0002
GCCAGCCTGCTGGTACGCAACCTGTGGCGCCGTGATCTGGTGGATCACCTTGCCGGTCGCTATGTGCTGGTCAACATTCCGGACTACCGCCTGAGCGTGGTGGAGTCTGGCAGCGAGGTCTTCACCAGTCGAGTCATCGTCGGCAAGGAGCAGCGGGCAACCCCCATCCTCGCCAGCGAGATCCGCTCCATCGTGCTGAACCCGGCCTGGCACGTGCCGCGCTCCATCCTGAGCAAGGACATTCTGCCCAAGCTCGGGCGCGATCCTGCCTACCTGGATCGCGAACAGTTCGAGGTGATCGACGGCGAGGGCAATCCGGTGCAGTTCAGCGAAGATGGCTGGCACCATGCGCTGGCCTCGGGTTTCCCTTACCGGTTGCGGCAAAAGCCGGGGGATCACAATGCCCTGGGTCGCTACAAGTTCTATCTGCCCAACAACGATGCCATCTATCTCCACTCCACCCCGCGCAAGGCGCTGTTCGAGCAGGGGGCCCGTGCCTTTAGCTCGGGTTGCATCCGGGTGGAACACGCCGACGATCTGGCAGAGTTGCTGCTGGCGGACTCCCGCTATCAGCCGGACAAGGTGGCCAGCATCCTGAAAGAGACCCAGACCAAGTGGCTGCCCCTGAGCAACCCTATCCCGGTGTTTACCGTCTACTGGAGCAGCTGGATTGATGAAGAGGGACGTCAGCAACTGCGCAACGATATCTACGGATTCGACAGAGTCAGCTATCAAAGCCGCTTGCTGTGATCCTCGCCACAGAGTGAAAAGCCCGGCCCGTGCCGGGCTTTTTCATGGGTGAATGGGGTTTGACAGCGCTTTTTCTGGCAGGTAGTTTCGGCCCTTGTATCAAATTCATTCACCTGTGTGACTTCACCATGAGATGGACGGACAACGGATGCTGGGACAAGGGATAAGCCGACGCCGTCTGCTGCTGGGGGCGGGTTGCCTGATGGGGACCAGCCTGCTGTCGTTCCCTGCGCTGGCGAGCCGCAGCACTTCGGGACGGGAACTGAGTTTCTTCAACCTCAATACCGGCGAGCGGGTACGCGCCAGTTATTGGGAAGATGGCCACTATCTGAGCGACGGGCTGGCGGAGCTCAACCATATTTTCCGTGACTACCGTCGCAACGAAGTGTTCAACATCGACAGAAAGCTGTTCGATCAGCTCTTTCTGCTGCAACACAAGCTGGGACGCCACGGCGAAATCCAGCTCATCTCGGGTTATCGCTCCCCGGCCACCAATCAGCAGAAGCGGCGCAAGAGTCGCGGCGTCGCCAAGCACAGCTACCACACCCTGGGGCAGGCGGTTGACGTGCGCATCCCCGGCGTGCAGCTGGCGCACCTGCGCAAGGCCGCCCTGAACCTCAAGGTGGGCGGTGTGGGTTATTACCCTTCCGACAACTTCGTGCACCTGGACACAGGCCCCGTTCGCAGCTGGTGAGTCGGGATTTCCTCAAGGGTTGAGTGCCGATTGTGTCTTTTTGCCGCTGGCATTGAGGGGAACCAAGCTGCTAGGCTCTGGACTCCAGCCAGAGGAGAGAAAGATGAAGCAGATTGTGATCGGGGGGCTCATCGCCCTGTTGTTGACTGGTTGCGGCAAGCTCAACCGCGAGAGCTACGACAAGCTGAAAGTCGGGATGAGCTATGCCGAAGCGAGTGCCATCCTCGGCAAGGCCGAGCGTTGCGACGATGCTCTCGGCACCACGAGCTGTGTCTGGGGAGGGGAAGGCAAGAATATCAAGGTGCGTTTCATCGCCGACAAGGCGACCTTCTTCAGCTCGGAAGGGATCAACTGACCCTTTCCTCTCTTGCCGATGCCCAACAAAAAAGCGCCGTATGGCGCTTTTTTGTTGCTCGTTATCCGTGCGATATGGCCAGGAACTGGCGTGTTCAATGGGTGGCGTACTGATAGTTGAAGGTGGGCAGTCCCCACTTGAAGCGTACCGCCAGGAGGCGCAGCACGAAGCCGATGCCGATGGCACCGAAAGCGGCCCAGTCGTTGGGCAGCCCATGGTGCAGCGCAAAGCAGTAGAGTGCGGCGGTGATCAGCGAGACGGCGGCATAGAGCTCGCGCTTGAACACCAGCGGGATACGCTGGCACAGCAAGTCCCGCAGCACCCCCCCGAACACGCCGGTCACCACGGCCATGATGCATGCGATGCCGGCCCCGTGGCCCATCTCGAGCGCCCGGGCAGCCCCGAAGATGGAGAAGACCACGAGCCCCAGGGCATCGAGCGCCAGGAACAGCTTGCCAAGGTAGCGCATCAGCGGTGCCGAGATGACCCCGGCCATGGCGGCGCCCGCCACCAGCAGCACGTATTCGGGGTGCTCGACCCAGAGCAGGGGATAGTGGCCCAGCAGCACATCCCGAATGGTACCGCCACCGATGGCCGTCGCCGAGGCGATGATCACGACGCCAAACAGATCCATCCGTCGCCGACCCGCTGCCAGCGCGCCAGTCATCCCTTCGGCCACCAGGCCGAGCAAGAAGAGTGCATGTAACATGAGATATCCCAGGGTGCGAGAAAGGCCTGCATCCTAACAACCCTGCGCTGGGGCGACAAGCTATCTTGGTTATGCATTAGATTAAGTAATGAAAAGGGGGCTTTCGCCCCCTCTTTTGATCATGATGACGCGGTTCAGCGTCCAAGTTGCTCGCTGCGGTATTGGTCCACCCACATGGCGGTGGCGCCACAGATGGCCACCGGCATCACGAAGAGATTCACCACCGGGATGGCGGAGAAGAGGGTCACCAGGGCGCCGAAGCTCAGGCACTTTCCACGACGCTGCTTGAGGGCGTCGCGCATGGTGATGAAGCCGATCTTGTGGTTGTCGAACGGATAATCGACATACTGGATCGCCATCATCCAGGCGCTGAGCAGGAACCAGAGCACGGGTGCCAGGGTCTGGCCCACTACCGGGATCAGGAAGAGGATCAGGCAGCCGATGGCCTTGGGCAGATAGTATTTCAGCTTGGTCCATTCGCGGCCGAAGGTACGGGGCACATCTTTCACCACATCCAGCATGCCGGTGTCATTCATGGCTTCACCGGTGAGGATCTGTTCCACCTTCTCTGCCAGCAGGCCGTTGAAAGGGGCAGCTATCCAGTTGGCCACCGAGCTGAAGATGAAGGAGAAGACCACCAGTATGGTGATGAGGGCGATGGGCCAGAGCAGGTAATCAAGCCAGGAGAGCCAGCTCGGGATCTGCTGGTGCAGCCAGGCGAAAAGGCCGTCCAGTTGTAGCAACAGGGCGTAGAAGGCACCGGCAAAGAGCACGAAGTTGACCAGCAGGGGGATCAGCACGAAGGTGCGGATGCCGGGCTGGCGGATGAGCGAGAAGCCGCGCAGGAAGTAGTCTGCACCGCTGACCGAATCTTTGACCATGTGGGGTGATTGGCTCATGTGAGCTCCATCAGTGAATGGGGAAAGTGCCAGCATATTACAAACAAGCCTTTGATTTGGTAAAGTCGCCTGCCCGCCTCCTCTTTATTTCGTTACCCACATAGGCCGCCATGCGTCTGAAATTGATCAAACTCGCCGGTTTCAAGTCGTTTGTCGAGCCGACCCGCATCGAACTCAACGCCGACATGACCGCCGTGGTGGGCCCCAACGGCTGCGGCAAATCCAACGTCATCGACGCCGTGCGCTGGGTGCTGGGGGAGAGCTCCGCCCGCCATCTGCGCGGCGAGAACATGACCGACGTCATCTTCAACGGCTCCATCAACCGCAGCGCCCATGGCCGCGCCTCGGTGGAGCTGGTGTTCGACAATCCCCACAACCGGGTACCCGGCGAGTTCGGCCGCTTTACCGAGATCTCGGTGCGCCGCGAAGTGCTGCGCGACGGCTCCAATCACTACCAGATCAACGGCCAGAAGTGCCGCCGCAAGGACGTGACCGACCTCTTCCTCGGCACCGGCCTTGGGCCCCGCAGTTACGCCATCATCGAACAGGGCACCGTCAGCCGGCTGGTGGAGTCCCGCCCCGCCGATCTCAAGCTGTTCATGGAAGAGGCCGCCGGGGTCTCCCGCTACAAGGAGCGGCGCCGCGAGACCGAGCAGCGTATCCGCCATACCCAGGAGAACCTGGAACGCCTTGGCGACATCCGTGGCGAACTGGGCTCGCGCCTCGAACATCTCAAGGCCCAGGCCGAAACCGCCGAGCGCTACAAGCAGCTCAAGAGTCGCAGTCGCGCGGCCCGCGCCGAGCTGATCGGTTCGGAACTGTGGGCGCTGGAGACGCGTCTTGGCGAGGCCAAGACCGAACTGGCCCAGACCGAGCAGGCGCTGGCGGCACTCGATGCCAAGCGCACCGCCGACGAGGGGCGCCACGTCACCCTGTCGGTGGCCCGCCAGGAGGCGCAGGCCGAGCAGGCGA
>NZ_CAWMFQ010000121.1:0-2883 GCF_963866995.1 Aeromonas sp. ZOR0002
AAAGACAACCCCCGCCATTAGCGGCGGGGTTCCATGTCAGCCTGGGTGTGGGTGGCGGGCAGTTCGCTGTTTGGCTTGGAGCTGTCTGACAACTGGCCAGAAGCAGCACCGAAACGCTCAGCAAAACGCCCCTGTGGGTCCGCATGATTCTTGTCATGGCTTTCCTGCACCTCCCTTGCCCTCTCCCGCTTAAGCCAACGGCCCAGAAGGGCCGTTAGAATGTCGAGCAGTTGGAGCAAGCTGTTCATGTTATTGCTTCCTGGCTTTCTCAGCCGGCAGGTTCATAGCCAGCTTATCCAGCACCTTGGTCAGGCCAACCAAGAAGGCCTGCACCTTCCCGATCACCTCATCGTCCCGGGTGGACGGGGTGACAGCCGCGATCTTGGCCAGCCCCTGCACCACCATGGACGCGCCGCCCACTACAGCCATCAGGATGACAATCCAGTTGATGACCACCTCAACGATGTGTTCCATCGCACTCTCCTCTGCTGTTACCGGTTACCCGGCGATATTGGCAAGGCTTGCGCCTATGCCTCGGACTTCGAGAACTCTGCCGCAGCCATCACAGGCAATTCCCCCACAGGCTTCGGCTCACCGGCGGGCCAGCGGTATGCGGTTACCCGAGAGCGAGGAAACGCCTTCACGTTCACCGCGTCCGCTTGGTTGCCGCCCAATACCAGCAGATTGCCAGCCTTGTCCTGCCCCACTACGAATCCAACGTGTCCGCCACCATCCCGGGAGAACACCACTACGCAGCCTGCCACCGGCTTTTCCAGCTTCTCCCCCCAGGAGGCATAGGAACGCGCACCCTCGAACCGGGTGGACTGAATACCGACCCGCTCTAGGCACGCTCCAACAAAGGCGGCACACCACGGGGTTTCATCATCACGGATGCCACCCCGCTTGATGGCCTTCCACATCGCCACGATCTCGGGGTTGTGTTGGGGCCCCTTAATCTCCGTCAACCCGATATGCCTACGGGCTTCATCTACCCAGCGCATTTTCACCATCACTCCTTCCCTCCCATCCAGCCGGTTGCCCGGCGTTCGTACAGCTCCAGTGCTTTCGACCCCATCAAGCCAGCCAGGCCAGCCATGAAGCCGCACAACGGGAGCGGGGCTGCGATGTACCAGCTCAGCAGCATGGTCAACATCCCGGCGAACCCTGACACCACCACCTGCAGCAGCGCCTCGGCCCATCGGAACTGCCTTCCCTCGCGTTTCACCGTTTGTATGTAGGTCACAAGCCCTCCCCATACGCTCAGCCCGCCGAATGCCAGATAGGCGAGCACGCTGTAGTTCTGTGGATCCTTGTCAGGCGTCATCGCCCCTCCAGAAACGACAAAGCCCGCACGAGGCGGGCCAGAAATGAAAAAGGCCAGGGTCACGGGGACTCTGGCCATCTTTGAGCAATACTAACGCTGGGGCGGCGGGGATTCAACCAGCAGGGTTACCAAGTAATTCTCGGCAATACATCTACGAGGTGGTCTATTGAATGCCAGCCAGAAATAACCTCCTCGGATATGTAGAAATGTCCCTCATGGAAATATCCTGACGCCATTGCGTCATTACCCTTGCGCGTAATGAAGTCAATCACAAACATGTCATCCTGATCAGGAGTGATTCTGATGTAGTGGACGGTAGGGGCCCGCGTGCTTGCTGATGGCGTGACCATCACACCACCTCGGCTGAATTTTGGCTCAACTTGAAACACACGCCGAAGGATCGCCAGTTGAATCGCATCGAGGGGCATTACTTCACCTTCCGGTACCGCTCGACCTGTTGCAGGAAGTAGGCCTGCATCTCCCCCTTGTAGTTCCCGGCCTCGCTCTCGGCGGGCAGCCTGATCTCGGGGTTCCTTTCCTTCCACACCGCATAGGCTGCGGCCTTCTCTACCTCGACCTTCTCCTGCTCTTCTTTCGGCAGGGTGCACAGATTGAATGACATTGGCGACTCCACGCATAGGGGACTTGCCGATATTACCTGAATCCGGAGCCAATCGCTCCACGGTGATCTTCGCCACGAGCATCGCTATACTGTATTTATATACAGCATAGTGAGCCAAAACCATGTTTGCAGTTCCCGACCTCGACGCCCCGGCGTTGGAAATCCCGTTGTTCCTCTCTCCTGCCGCCTGTGGCTTCCCGTCCCCCGCCCAGGACTACGTGGAGCAGACCATCGACCTGAACCAGCTATGCATAGCGCACCCGGCCGCGACTTATTACGTTCGGGCAGCCGGTGACAGCATGGTAGAGCACGGGATCCACGATGGTGACATGCTGGTCGTAGACCGCAGCAGCAAGCCAGTGCATGGCAGTGTGGTTGTTGCGGCCGTAGATGGCGAGTTCACTGTGAAGCAGCTCCAGCTCAGCCCCTCAGTCTGCCTCTTACCAGGGAACCCGGCCTATCGCCCCATCCACTTCAGTGACGGGCAGCACTTGGAGATCTTCGGTGTGGTTACCTTCGTCATCCACAAGATGCCCGCGCCATGAACAAGAGCTGCGCCGTGGCTCTGGTCGATGTGAACAACTTCTACGCCTCCTGCGAGCGGCTGTTCCGGCCTGATTTGAAGGGGCGGCCCATCGTCGTGCTCTCCAACAACGACGGCTGCGTGGTGGCCCGTTCGGCGGAGGCCAAGGCGCTCGGCATCAAGATGGGCGTGCCCTACTTCCAGATCCGCCAGTTCTTCGAGGCCATGGGCGGGGTATGGTTCAGCTCCAACTACGCCCTCTATGGCGACATGTCGAACCGGGTGATGACCATTCTGGAGGGGATGGCCCCTGCGGTGGAGGTCTACAGCATCGACGAGGCTTTCATCGAACTGAGCGAGTCCTGGGCGGGCGACCTGGTGGCCTATGGCCGCCAGATTCGCGAGCGGGTGCAG
>NZ_CAWMFQ010000122.1:0-5344 GCF_963866995.1 Aeromonas sp. ZOR0002
TACTGATGCCCTCCCGCCCCGTCGACCGGGCAAGTCCAGACGACAGGACAGGATGGCACCGCGCCCCATGAAAAAGCCCTCGCACTGCGAGGGCTTTTTTGTTGGCTGCCAGCGTCTGCCTTACTGGCGGATCAGGCGGTAGATGGCGTAGCCGGGGTGCTTGGCGTCATCCATCGGCAGGGTGGACTGGTACGACAGATCCGCCCCCGCCAGGGCCTTGGCCTCGTCGGTCGGCGAGGAGTAGAGGCGCACGTCCACGTTGGCGGGCAGGGCCTTCATGTGCCAGTTGTTGTTGGCCGCCGGGCTGAAGCCGGCCGGGTTGTCCGCAGACTGGGCCTTCAGGTACTGGGCGATGATCTCCCGCGTCTCGAAGGGATCTTCATGGACGATGTTGCTGCCGTCGATGCCCGGGAAGTGGCCGCCGCCGCTGGCGCGGTAGTTGTTGGTCACCACGTAGAACTTCTGGGCCGGGTCCACGGGCTGGCCGTTGAAGGTGAGGCCGCTGATGCGCTGGCCGTCGCTCACCTTGACCCCGTCCTTGCTGTAGCGGGCCGGCTGGGTGATGTCCACCTCGTAGTTGACCCCGTCAATCACATCGAAGTTGTAGGTGGGGAAGCTCTCGTTCACCAGCCACTGCACCCCGGTCTTGCCGGTGTCGATCTGGTTGAACTGGCCAGCGCTCATCTCCAGCCACTCCTTGACGGTGGCCCCGTTCACCTCGACCACCTGCAGGGTGTTCGGATAGATGTAAAGGTCGGAGACGTTGCGCAGGGAGATGTCACCCTGGGCCACGTAGGTGAAGTCGTTGATGCCGTTGCGACCGCCACGGAAGGGGGCCGCCACCGACAGGATGGGGTAGGACTCCTTGAGCAGGCCGTCTTGTTGCAACTGCTCCGCGTGGCGGCGCTGGGCATCGCTCACCAGCTGCGCCGAGGGGTCGTCCTGTACCAGGGCGAAGAAGCTGTGGATGGGGGAGGTGATCTTGCCGAGCGGCTCGTCCAGCCACTGGTTGGTGGCGTCGTGATCCGCCTGCACCAGGTCCACCACCCGCTGATCCACCGCACTGCCCTCGCTGGCGTCTATCTTGCGCAGGCTGGCCTGGCTCTGCTTCACCTGCCACTTGCCGTCCACCTGCTCCAGCTTGAGGTCGATGATGCCGAGGTGGTTGCCCCAGTAGCCGGGCATCACGGTGGGGATGCCGCTGAGGGTACCGGCCTGGTTGTCCACCTCCGGCAGATCCGGGAAGTCCCCGGGGAAGTTCTTGTGGGCGTGGCCCAGCATCAGGGCATCCACCCCCTTCACCTTGGCCAGGTGCCAGGCGGAGTTCTCCATCATGGCCTCGTAGCTGCTGGCATTGATGCCGGTGTGGGCCACCACCACCACGATGTCGGCGCCCTTGGCGCGCAGCTCGGGCACATAGTGATTGGCGGTCTCGACCATGTCGGCCACCACCACCTTGCCCTCCAGATGGCGCTTGTCCCACTGCAGCACCTGGGGCGGGGTCAGACCCAGGATGCCCACCTTGACGCGCTGGCGCTGGCCCTTGTCATCGGTCACCTCGCGCTCCAGCAGCAGATAGGGGGTGAACTTGTTGCCGCTCCAGTCAATCTGTCCCTTGGCATCGCGCTTGAAGGCCCCCGCCTCGAACACGTTGGCATTCACATAGGGGAAGTCGGCTCCCGCCAGCACCTTGCCGAGGTAGTCCAGGCCGTAGTTGAACTCGTGGTTGCCCAGGTTGCCCGCGTCGTAGCCCAGCTCGTTCATCGCCTTGAACACCGGGTGCGCCTGTTTCTCGAGGTAGCCGGCACCGGACTGCTCGAAGATGTAGTCCGCCAGCGGCGTGCCCTGAATGAGGTCACCGTTGTCGAGCAGCAGGTTGTTGGGGTTCTCGGCGCGGGCGGCGCGGATCAGCAGGGCGGTGCGGGAGAGGCCGAACTTGCGATCCTCCTTGTTCTGGTAGTAGTCGTACCCCAGCACGTTGGAGTGGATGTCGGAGGTCTGGATCAGGCGCAGGGAGACGGTCCCCGGCTGTGCCTTGCTGTCATTCTCGTTGCTGCAGGCAGACAGCAGCACGATGGCGGCAATAGCCCCCAGCTTCATGGTGTTATTCACTGTTTTTTCCCTTTTATTATGAGTAACGCTTTACCAGCGCCGGGAATTTAACAGACGAATATGTCAGCAGATGGCACCGGGACTCATTTTTATGAAGCCCGGCACAAAAATAGCATTATGAGGCCGATATGGCACCCAATGCCAGCTTGGCCGCCAGCACCAGCATGATGAGACCTACAACAAGATCAATGGCTTGCTGTACCCGGCCCCGGGCAAGCCAAGGGGAGAGTGCCGCCGCCCCGAACGCCAGTCCGTAGAACCAGACCAGAGAAGCCAGCATGGCCCCCGCCGCGAAGGCGGGTCTGAGCTCCTCGGCAAACTGGCTGCCGAAGGAGCCAAGCAACATCAGGGTATCCAGGTAGACGTGGGGGTTGAGCAGAGTGACTCCGAGGGTCATGGCCAGCACGCTCTTCACCCCCATCAACCGGGGCGAGTCCGCCAGGGCCGCCTCCTGGCCGCGCCAGGCACTGCGCAGTGAGCGCACCCCGAACCAGCCGAGGAAGAGCACGCCGCCCCAGGTCAGCAGTGCCAGGCCGATCGGGCTGGCTGCCAGCAGGTTGGCCCCGCCGAACACCCCGATGCCGATCAGCACGAGGTCGCACAGGCAGCAGAGGGTCGCCGTCAGCAGGTGGTGGTTGCGGTGAATGCCCCGGCTCAGCACGAAGGCATTCTGGGCCCCGATGGGGATGATCATGGCAAGGCCGAGGGTAAAGCCTTGCAGGGTGGTGGCGAACATGGGGATGCGTTCCTGTGAAAGAGAGAAACGCACTATAAGGGGGCGCGGGCAATCAGAGAAATTCATTCATTTTCTGATGCATTCATAAAACTGATGAAAACCGGGCCGAAACCACACAAAGAAGGTTGTCAATTGCAGGATCTGACAATTGTGGGGTCACAGCCCCGCCCCGAGAATCGGCGGCAGGATGGGACGGCGCAGGACAGCGGTGATGGCGACAGAGGGGATGCCAGGCGACGAGCCGGTGCCGCCGGGCCTGTATTCACTGCAGCAGGGAGGGGAAGTTGGTGACCACCACCTGCTCCAGGTTCGGCAGCAGGATGCCGCTGCTCACCCCCTTGGCGATGGCCTGGTAGCGGTTCATCGACCCTGTCTTGCGGGTGACCTGATTGAGGTGGTAGTTCACGGTGCGCTCCGTGATGCCGAGGATGCAGGCGATCTCCCCCGATGTCTTCCCTTCGCTGGCCCAGAACAGGCACTCGGTCTCCCGCTCCGTCAGGGGTTCCTGGGGATCGTCCTCCCTCATGCTCTGGCGCACGATCCGGATCGCCGCCTCGAAGATGTAGTTGGACATCCAGGAGAGGATGGGCGAGGACTCCAGCATCAGATCGCTCGACGCCCGCTCCCGGGTGATGAAAGAGAGTATGCCGTTCTCCCCCGCCGCCCCGTGCAGCGGGAACGAGATGCCGTTGCGCAACCCGAATTCCGCCGCCAGCCCCATCACATCCATGCTCCCCTCTTGCAGGAAGCGCGCCTTCTCGTCCAGCCGGTTCCAGTAGATGGGCAGGGTCTGCCTGCGGGCGAGCTGGATGATGGGATCGCAGGCCAGCATGTTGTTCAGGGTGTAGGCCTGTACCCAGGAGTCGGGGCACTGGTTGAACAGCACCACCTTGGGCCTTTGCATCGACATGGGCAGGATGAGGGCGAAGCGGTAGTAGTCGTAACCCATTCCCAGGGTGAAGCGGCCGATGAGCTCGGACAGCCGGTTGCCATCGGTCACCAGCGTGAAATGTTCCAGGTACTCAAGCAGTTGGTCGCGTGTCATAGGCAAGCCTCCCCTGGCCAAGGCCTTGGATTATAGCGCCTAACCATGAAATGGAGAGACATGAATGCTTGTTTTCAAAGGAAAATTGAAAGAACACCCCAGATGGGAGGTCGAAAACGAGCTCTACCGATTTCGCAACCGCGTCTTCTCCGATCGACTCGGTTGGGACGTGGAATCCCGCCGTGGCCTGGAGCGGGACAACTTCGACAAGCCCTACACCCACTGGGTGCTGATTGAAGACAAGCAGGGGCTGTGCGGCTGCATCCGCCTGCTCAGTTGCGCCCAGGATTACATGCTGCCCAGCATCTTCCCCACCGCCCTCGCTGGCGAAGCCCCGCCGCGCGGCAACGACGTGTGGGAGCTGACCCGCCTCGCCATCGACGCCGACCGGGCCCCTCGCCTGGAGAACGGCATCAGCGAACTCACCTGCGTCATCTTCCGCGAGGTGCTGGCCTTCGCCAGGGAGCAGGGGATCCGCGAGCTGGTGGCCGTGGTCAGCCTGCCGGTGGAGCGCATCTTCCGCCGCCTCGGCCTGCCCATCGAGCGCCTCGGCCATCGCCAGGCGGTGGATCTGGGGGCCGTGCGCGGAGTCGGCATCCGCTTCCACCTGGACGAGCGTTTCGACCGCGCCGTCCATCGCCCCCTGCAGGGCCATTACCGGCCGGCGGGGGATGCTCTGCTCGCCGTCATCTGAGCAAAAAAAGTCCCGGGACCGGCCCGGGATTCAAGACGCTCGCTATGGTCCGTTTCCACCCCATGCAAAAACGGACCGGGTGAGTATCTTATGAATCTCATGTCAGGACTACTGTCACATCTCACAGGGGCGGCCCCGGGCACGGGCCCCCTCCATGGGGGCGGTCAGGTTGTCCTCTGGCGCTCCCTTGAGTAGCATTCTTGCTGAACTCCCTTTTTTCATAAGGAATGCTGATGAAGACGCTGGACTACAAGCTGCTGCTGGCCCTGGACGCGGTGATCCGGGAGCAAAACTTCGAGCGTGCCGCCCAGCGCCTGCACATCACCCAGTCCGCCATCTCCCAGCGCATCAAGCAGCTGGAGCAGCAGTTTGCGGAGCCGCTCATCATCCGCAGCCAGCCGCTGCAGGCCACGGGGCTCGGCCAGAAGCTGCTGGCCCACTATCGCCAGGTGCGCCAGCTGGAGCTGGAGCTGGCCGGCGAGATCTCCCCCGACGAGCCCAGGGCCCCCATCCGGGTCAGCATCGCCGTCAATGCCGACAGCCTGGCTACCTGGTTCCTGCCCGCCCTGGCGCCACTGCTGGAGCAATACCCCATCGAGCTGAACCTGCTGGTGGATGACGAGAGCCGCACCCTGGACCGGGTGCGCGAGGGGCAGGCGTTCGGCGCCGTCAGCCTGCAACCCCAGCCGCTGGCGGGCTGCTGCGTTGACGAACTCGGCGAGATGCGCTATCTGCTCACCGCCAGACTGTGAGATAG
>NZ_CAWMFQ010000123.1:0-35820 GCF_963866995.1 Aeromonas sp. ZOR0002
CAGCCATTGATGCCATCCGGCAACTGGCTCGCGACGTCAAGATCCCCACCGGTCTGGAGCAGCTCGGGGTCAGGGCCGACGACCTAGACGTGCTGGCCACCAATGCGCTCAAGGATGCCTGTGGTCTCACCAACCCCAGGCAGGCGACTCACGCGGAGATCGTCGCCATCTTCCGCGCCGCCATGTAAGGGGGCAAGATCCTGCCAGGGCCGCCACGCGGCCCTTTTTATTGGCTGATGGATCAATGGCTTTTTACTTCCGCACGGGGAGTGGGTATGATTTGCCGAGCTAAAAAGACTGTATGGATGATCTGAACCCGATATGCGGATGAAACACCTGATTGCCGCGGCCCTGACCGCCCTCACCCTGTCCGGTTGCAGCCTGGTCTATCGCATCGATATTCCCCAGGGCAACTATGTGGAACAAAAGCAGGTCGACAAGCTGCGCCAAGGCATG
The DNA here is from genome assembly GCF_963866995.1 of Aeromonas sp. ZOR0002. Lineage (NCBI taxonomy): Bacteria > Pseudomonadati > Pseudomonadota > Gammaproteobacteria > Aeromonadales > Aeromonadaceae > Aeromonas > Aeromonas sp. ZOR0002. The sequence goes on from NZ_CAWMFQ010000123.1 coordinate 457, forward strand.
ACCCGCGAACAGGTCGAGTTCGTGCTGGGTTCTCCCATGTTGCGCGACAGCTTTGACCCCAACACCTGGTACTACCTCTATGAGTTCCAGCCCGGTCGGGGCGACAAGGAGCGCAAGGAGCTGACCCTCAACTTCGTGGGTGACAGACTGGCCACCGTGACCGGTGATTTCCCTCTCCCTGCCGCCTTCACCACACCGCTCTAGATGACATCACAAAACCGGCTTCTGCCGGTTTTGTTCTCTCTGGCCCCGGTGATGTCGCCGGGCCACACTCTGGATGCCTCATTGCCCCGAGGAGATCATCATGAGTCGATTCCTGATTGCCGGCGCCACCGGTCTGATTGGCAAAGCCTTGCTGCATGAGCTGGGGACGGAGCATGACCTCCTCCTGCTCTGCCGCAAACCGGGCGACCCCGCTCCGGGACGCACCTGGCTGCCCACCTCGTTCGACGCGCTGGACAGATTGACGCTGCCCTCCCCTGTGGACATTGCCTTCTGCTGCCTTGGCACCACCCGCAAGGATGCCGGCTCGGCCGAGGCCTTTCGCCGGGTCGATCTCGACTATGTGCTGGCCTTTGCCGCGCTCGCCCGTCGCCACGGCTGCCGCCGCCTGCTGGTGGTCTCCAGTCTGGGCGCCAACCCGGGTTCCCCTGCCCTCTATCCCCGCACCAAGGGCGAGATGGAGCAGGCCCTGCTGGCCCAGGAGTGGCAGCGGCTCGTCATCCTGCGCCCGGCCATGCTGCTCGGCCATCGCGAACCTGCGCGCCGTTCGGAGCAGATCATCCAGGCCATCTATCCGCTGGTAAAGCCCCTGCTGCGCGGGTCGCTGCGCCGCTGGCGTGCCATCGAGGCCAGTCAGGTGGCGCACGCCATGGCGCGCCTTGCCATCCAGGAGAGCGGGATAGAGACGGTGGAAAACGAGCGCCTGCTCACCCTGTGATGCCCCGTGCCGGGCGAGACGATCACAAAGGGGCGCCACGGCGCCCCTTGTCACAGCACATCACCCGTCAGGTGCCGGCATCGTCTCGCTTGCGGTGCACATCGGGTCGCCCTCCGGTGACCACATCGGCGCGCCCCTCTTCCTTGGCTTTCTCCGCCCGCTTCTTGCGCATCTCCTTGGGGTCGGCGATGAGAGGGCGGTAGATCTCGATGCGATCCCCCTCCTGCACCGACTCTGTGCCCTTGACCGGACGGCTGTAGATACCGAACTTGTTGACCGACAGGTCGATCTCCGGGTGCTTTTGCAGGATGCCGGACTGTTCGATGGCCGCCAGCACGCTGGTCTCGGGCGCGACCCGGATGCACAGCACCGTCTGCCGCTCGGGCAGGGCATAGGCCACTTCGATATTGAGGAGCTCAGACACCGTAAACCACCTTGGCACGATTGGAGAAGGCAAGCACCATGGAGCTCACCAGCTCGCGGAAGATCTGGCCAAAGGCCAGCTCAATGAGCTTGGAGGTGAACTCGAAGTCGAGATCGAACTCCACCTTGCAGGCATCCACGTCCAGGGGTGTGAAGGTCCACCATCCCGCCAGCTTGCTGAAAGGCCCCTCCACCAGCTCCATCTTGATGGTGCGATTGGCATCGAGCTGGTTGCGCGTGGTAAAGGTCTTGGCGATACCTGCCTTGGCCACATCGACCGAGGCCATCATGTAGTCTTCACCTGACTCATGAACACGGCTGCCGACACAGCCGGGCAGGAACTCAGGATAGGCATCAACATCATTGACCAGCCGGAACATCTGTTCCGCGCTGAACATCACCAGGGCACTGCGAGTAATACGGGGCATGGGTTTTCCTCATCCAATCGGCCCGATTTTATCACCTTGTCAGCCAAAATCACCGCCGAAACTGTTCGCGGGTCACCAAGCACGGCAATCGCACACTTTCCGGCCAGTGTGGCCTGCTCTCGCCCCGCCCTTCCCTCAAAATCGTCATCGAACTGCTCACAAAGCCGCCACTCGGAGCGCTGTGCGTTTTACAGCCGCCGCCACCCACGTATAATGCGCCTTCCTAAACATTGCCTAAGGCCCCCGTCATGAGCAAAAAGAACAGTAAAAACAAAGCCGGGTCCAGCACCATTGCACTCAACAGAACCGCCCGTCACGAGTACTTCATCGAAGAGCGCGTGGAAGCCGGCCTGTCCCTGCAAGGGTGGGAAGTGAAGTCCCTGCGGGCGGGCAAGGCCAACATCAGCGAAGCCTATGTCATCTTCATGCAGGGAGAAGCCTTCCTGTTCGGCTCCAGCTTCCTGCCGCTGAACGCCGCCTCCAGCCACGTGGTATGCGATCCGACCCGCACCCGCAAATTGCTGCTTAGTCGCCGTGAACTCGACAAGCTCGAGAGCCTGACCGCTCGTCAGGGCTACACCATAGTGCCGCTGGCCCTCTACTGGAAAGCGTGCTGGGTCAAGGTCGAGATCGGCCTGGTGAAGGGCAAGAAAGAACACGACAAGCGGGAAGATACCAAGGCCCGGGAATGGGATCGGGAAAAAGCCCGCATCATGAAAAACAAACACCGCGGTTGATCGTGCGCCGCCGGCCCCCATGCGGCGACCAATAAACCAGCAATCGACCGGCCAAGGCCGGTCGATTGCCATCAACGCCTTGCCATGACAGGATTTTTGCGTACAATCCCTTTTGACAACTTGGGGCTGATTCTGGATTCGACAAGATTCACGAAACCCAAGGTGCATGCCGAGGTGCGGTAGGCCTCGTTAATAAACCGCAAAAAAATAGTCGCAAACGACGAAAACTACGCACTCGCAGCTTAATAACCTGCGCTGAGCCCTTCTCCCCTAGCTTGCCTGTGTCCTAGGGATATGGAAGGTCATCCTTCACAGGATCGTGTGGAAGTCCTGCTCGGGGCGGAAGCATTAAAACCAATCGAGCTAGTCAATGCGTGGCGTGTCTCTCCGCAGCGTGTTGGCGAATGTAAAGAGTGACTAAGCATGTAGTACCGAGGATGTAGTAATTTTGGACGGGGGTTCAAATCCCCCCAGCTCCACCAATTTAACTAGGACACAGACAGGACAAAGCGAGTTAAAACAGCCACTTAGCCAAATCGCGGCGACAGTGACTGGCCCAAAACGGGAACTAAAATGATCCACTGGCGATCCAAGAGCAAGAAAGCCTGCAGAAATGCAGGCTTTTTTCTTTTCCCCTCCTCAACACCTGCCTCCACCAAAAAACGCGCATAGAAAAGCCCGCTCAATGGCGGGCCAATCCTAACCAGCTGCAACAGCTATGAAGCAGCTTGCAGCTCATCGCGAAGTCGTTCAAGAATGCGCGCGATTTTCTCTTCCTCCACCTTTGTCAGATCCAAAGTCTCAATAACATGTTCTAGCTCAGTTAGTGAATCCATCCTTCCAGGTCCTCGCTCTTCCCCTCTCAGTCTCTCGACTGTGAAACACTGTATACCCATACAGTAACCAAGCGAATGTACCACTTTTTGCAGACTTAGTGGAGCAGTATCTTCTTGAGCCTCCTTTACCTTTTTCCTAGCCGTTGATAGATCCCATACTCTATGACTCGTCATAAAACCGCCACTTGTGTAAATGTTGATTTTTGCGGCGACTCTCCGTGTACTCAGCCATCTATTTTTTTTGACTACAATCTACACGACCACGATGTGCCATTACTGAGCAATTGCACTATAGGCGTCCCAGATTTGGGACAAACATAAAAACATGATCTAGAGCACGGTTGGCCACCACAGATAAGGAATGCCTATGAAGCGGTATCTGACCAGCTCTAGCATCGAGTATGTCCATCGCACAAAGAAGAAGGTGCGCAAGCTGATGGCGGAGAGAAAGCTCAGCCAGTCCAAGATCAGCAAGCTGACCGACATCCCCCGCTCCAGTATCAGCAGATGGCTATCGCCGCATCACGACGACTTCATGGGATTGGCAGAGGCGGTCATGCTCTCGTCAGCGATGGGCCTATCCGTCCAGGCCATCCTTGCAGACCCTGACTGGAGCGTCTCAGATGATGAACATATGGGGCTGATCAACCGAGCAGCAAGACTGCCGAAGCCACACCTGGCGTCGATGCTGAATTGCTATGCAGAGATACTTGGGGTTCGGGTGGGATAAGGGGCGATGGCTCGCCCCCTGCGCTGTCCTACTCATCGGAGCCTTGGTGTGAACCATCCCGGCCGCAACAATCCTTCAACTGCTCAAGGATGTTGGCGATCTCGGCACGAGTGAGGCAGGTAAGATCAAGCGATTCAATGATTTCTTCAAGTTCAGTCACGAGGAAAATGGGGTTCATTGCGAACTCCTGATAGCAAAGTTGCATGGGGTGACATCCCCAGGCACGCCTTGCTCACCTCTCAGGCGAACACCTGATTAATGAGAGCGACGTATACTGACCATCCATACCTCCAGTTCGCTAATGAAACCAACAACGAGGCCATATTATCAGTGTGGTGCTGTGGTTTGCCACATCCCAACCCGGATCTTGTCGTTTTCAATAGGCAATAAAATGGGGCCGAAGCCCCACCGTTATTACTCTGCCTGTTCAGGCATCATGCGCTCTATCCGCGCCGTGATCTTTGTCACTGACGTGCAGTCTCAAACGATCCAGAATCGGATTTTGCTGATAGAAAAAGGAGAGTCTTGATGCGCTTAACAACTACCACCATAGCTTCCATGCTTCTTTTTGCTGGGGCAGCTTCTGCCGAATGCATTGGATCTGGCAGCCTAAAAACATGCTATGACGACAGCGGAAACACATATACTGTGCAGAAATTTGGTAATTCCACTTATGTCGATGGCCAGAACGCCAGAACTGGATCAACTTGGAGTCAGCATAGCCAGAAGCTTGGTAACAGCACTTACACCACCGGGCAGGATGCAGATGGCAATTCATGGAATAGTACAGCCACAAAGGTTGGTAACTCTACAATTATTAATGGAACTGATAGTAACGGCGATCCATTTTCTGCCACTTGTAATGAGTATGGGTGCTATTAAGTGGCGTGCGACATTATTAGTGGAGTGTATTAATGGGGTTGTATTATTTGCGAACAATAGCAAGGGGTTTGGTCATATTGTCATCTGCGCTTGTTATTTCAGCTTGCGTTACCGCCACCCTCACCGAAAGCGGCTCCATGGTGAGAATGACATCAAACTCAGATGCTATAAAAGGGTGTGACTTCATTGGTAATGTTGAGGCCAGCGATCATTTTAATGGCGGGTTGTCAGGGCAAGCTGCTGCAGAAGAAAATGCAGTGAGAACACTGAGAAACAAGACTGCTGAAATGGGCGGCGACACCGTTACCATCATGATGAATAACACTGGATTCTCAGGGTCATCACTTAGAGGTGAGGCTTATCGCTGCAATAAATAACTAAAAAATCTGATCAAGCGCCGCAATAGCAAATCCAACCAGGACAAAGAAAAAGCTGAATGCCATAAAGTCATCCAGATCGCTCCGGCTGGATTTGCTAAAACACCAACACCCGGCAGCAAAGGGGATCAGGGCCAGCGTAAAGCTGAAACTGAACGCTTTGAGCGCCACCACCATCATTATCAACGCAAACAGTATCCACATGGTCAGGGTCCTCACATATTAAGGCCCTAGCTTACCCCCTTCGCATGGGCTCAGCCAGGGCCGCTATTGCGTCACTCCCAGTTCTTCCGATTGCGGTTTACCGCTTGGTACACCAGATCGTTTCGGCGCGAAAGCAGCTCATCGATACGGCGGCGCTTCTCATCAGCACTCAGAACCTTGTCACGCTGCATCAGCTCAATACGGTTGCGGAGCACCCTGATCTGCTGCTGGGTGCGGCTCAGGCTGCTGCGTGACTTCAAGATCCCGCCCTGCTCATCCAGCAGCTCATTCGCCTTATCGGTCAAACCCTCGCTACGGTACTGGTCAACCGTGCGCTTGAGCTGGTTCACCTCATTGAGCATCTGGTAGAACTGCTCCATATGTTGGGTGGACTTGGCCGGGCCAGTACCGCGATACACTGCTTTCACCAGCGGGATCTCGTCTGCTCGCCAGCTGGCCGACTCACCAGGGCGAGAGGCGCGGATGATGCCGTCTGCCGCAGCCATGACATAGCCACCAATCGTGCCTGTGTAACCAATCACCAAGTGCTCAAGCTGCTTGGGCGAGAAGCCGGACAGCTCGCCAAGCTCGCGCATCAGCAGGCTGGTCTGCTCGTTGTAGCGGGCTTCCGCCTTCACAGCCAGATCCTGCGCGTTATCGATGGGGCCGCCCCTGAAACTGTCATAGTTGAAGGCTGCCTCCACTATCGGCTTGACGATCTGCGGGGTGGGGTTGAGGGCGAAGGTATCGCCAACCGCTCTGGCGACTGCCTTGCCGAACTGGGCGCCGGCATCCTTGCCACCCATGGCGCGCACCATCCGCTCCGGGATAGTGCCGAACATCACCCCAATCTCGAACGGCTTGGGGATGCGGAAGTGCTGATCGCCGACAAAGATGTGCCAGTTGGCATCCTTGTCCCAGTCCGGCAGCTCCTCGTATCGCTCATCATCCCAGTTCATGGCCAGCAGGCCGAGCGACATGGCGGTGATCATCCCCGCACGCTTGGCAATCTCACGAGGGTTGTCGCGCAGCTCCCGGCTCAGTTTGCCCAGACCCTGCAGGCGAGCATTGAAGAACGGCAACACCAGGGACGCCCCCTGAATAAAGCGGGCCGCCCCCATCATGGAGAAGTCCATCAGGTCTTTTGACTCGAACGCCGCCTGTGCGTGGCTCTTGCCCGCCTTGATGGCCGCGGCATAGACCGCCTCGCGGTTGGCATTCTCGAAAGCCTCGCCATAGCGGTTGTACTTCTCCCACACATTGGCAACCACGCCCTTTGCCTGGGCGGCGTTGCGGATGATGCTCTTTTCGTAGCGGGCAATCTGCTCCGGCGTCATCCCCTTGCGGCGCAGTGACTTGCGCACGGTGTCGGCCATGGCGGTCGGGTCGTTACCGTTGACATAGCCACCCAAGAAGCTGGCGCCGCTGAACATCACATCAATGGTGCTGCCGTCCATCGCCAGGGTCTTTTTCACCCCCTTGATGGAGTCGATCACCGGCTTGAAGCCGTCTTTGCTGATCGCCCAGCTGGAGAGTGAGTCGCGCAGGAAGTTGCGCAGCATAAACTCAGGGGATGCGGTTACCCCTGCCGTCAGGATACGCTTGGCGCTTGACGCCATCATGGTCATCTTGCCAAAGGGTTTGCGGTCGAAGAAGGTCATGGCCCGATACAGATCAGGATCCTCCACCCGCAACATGTACTCCTCACCCTCAAGCTTGAGCATTATCCGGTCCTTGCCGTTGGCAAGCGCCTGATAGTCCATCTTGTTAGGCTTGGGTATCACCTCGATGAGCCCGGTATCCGCCAGATTCCAGACGGTCTTTTGCGCCGCCATGTTCTTCATGGAAGCGTCGATCAGCTTGGAGGTAGAGGTGAAGATGTTCTCGAGCAGGTCGTTGGTGTTGGCCTCCCCACCCTTAAGTTTCTTGATCCCGGCGTTCTGGTTGGCAATGCCCTTAGGCTTGAAGGGGGCGATCACGTCGCCGTCATCTGATTCACGGAAGAACGGGATGTACCATTCGCTTTCAAACTCGGCCCGCGCCTCCTTGGTGAATAGTCCAGCCTCCTGCGCCAGATCCAAGGTTGCAGCATTAAGGCGGTTCCAGCGGGCTTTTGCCTCCTTGAACTTGGCCTCCTTGCCCTTGCCAAGCCCTTTCAGGGCAGCGATGTCCTGCTCGCTCAGCAGATTCTCGCGCCCCTGCTCCATCAGCAGCTCAGCCCGGTGGCCGGCCATCCAGCCCAGCCAGTTGTGCAGATCAGCCCCCAGATCGGAGAAGATGCCAAGCAGCGCGTCTTTCTCGCCGGTGCCCGCCTTGCGCTGGATCACCCCGTCATTCCACTCCGGCAGACCATAGAGCATGGTCGCTTGCATGGTGGAGGCTGCCCCGGTCGCCATCCGCGCCGCAACATAGCCTGAGTCGGCAGCATCGGTAATGCCTGCCGCATCCTCTGCATACTTGATGGGGGCCAGCGCATCGAGCACTTCGGTGTTGGCTTTCTTGATAAAGCGGTCTACCCATGACTCCACTACGCCACGATCAACCTTGCGCAGCTTGTCCAGATTGGCCTTGGTCTTGTCGATGATGTCAGGCTTGGGGCCGAGATTGAGCTTTTCCATGGCTTTGTCGGCGGCCGTGTTGGCTTGGCTCATCTTGATCCCGCCCTTCTTTGCTGGCTGTTCAGACTCCTGACTGAACTTCTGACCACCATCCGGGCCGCCATTGTCAGGGCCGCCGCGCTTCATCTTCTTGCCCAGCCCTTCAATCAGCACTCTGGTTTCAGCTGCGGTAATGCCACCAGGCACAAAGCCGACAGTGCGCAGCGCCTTGGTAACCCATGCCACCACTTGATCCCAGCCACGGCGCCAGGCACTCTGCTCCAGTTCGGCCAGGTGGGCGATCACCTCCTCGGCCTGCACCCCGACATCCTCGCCAGCGTAATGGGTATCAACCCACTCCCACACCGCCTTCATGCTGGGGGCGCTCTTCGATTTGATGATGCGGCTGATCAGCTTGGTGTACTCGCCATCGCCCAGCACATTGGCTAGGCCATAGTGGGCCAGCACCTCATGGCGCAGGATCTCGCGCATCCGCTTGGGGTGGGCGATGGTGTCGGCGGCCACATGCAGGGTGCCGTTGTCATCATCGAACGCGGCGCGGCGGATAAGGCCATCTTTGGCTGCCAGCCCCAGCGCCTTCTCCAACTCGGCCTGGATCGCGTGGATCTGCACATTAATGCCACTGGCGCCACGGTACTGCTTGAACCACTCCTTGGTGACCAGCTCCGCCTCTTTGCGGGTCAGGTGCTTGGCTGGCTTCTCGCCCTGCGCCATGGCCTGTTTGGAGAATGAGACGGCTCGCTTTGCGCTTCCCCCTTCGTCCTGCTGCGGTGGCGCCGATACGATGTTGCTGTTGCTCGCGGCTGGCTTGATTGGGGTTGCGCTGGATGGGTTGCGAACACGCGCTATGGCCGTGCTGAGTGCGTCTTTCTTGGCTCCTTCAAGCCCCCATCGCGCATCATCCGGATTGTCGTCGTGGCTGATGCCAAGCTCGTCAGCCACCGCCAGTACCTCATCATCCGTCAGGGTGACAATGTCCACGCCCGCCGCTGGCTGTTCGCCAACTGGCTTGGTGGTATCACCACCCTTCACCCAGCGCTTGAACTCCTCCACCGGCATCGCCTTGATGGAGCCAAGCCCCTTCCACCCCTTCTCATAGTTGGCAAGGTAGCCAGCCTGGGCGGCCTGCTCATCGGCAAAGCCCATCATTACCTTGTGTTCGTCAAACTTGCCGGTATTGGGGTCCACCTGATCCACCACGTAGACGGTTTCGCTATCTGGCTGTTCACCGATGAACACATCGACATGATCCCCGTCCGCCCCCAGTGTGCGCTTGATATAGCCGTAATCGTGGGCCATGGTGGATTGCCACGCCTTGCCATCCTTGTCGGTACCAGAACGGGTAGAGCCCTTGGGGTTCTCGAGCGCGATATCCAACCCCTGCAGCTTGAGGTGACCTTTCTTGTAGTTGCCGGCCTCCTTCTGAGCGTCGGTTGGTTCAGGCGCCACCTCGGCGCGGGCTGCCTCGATCTGCTGAACCGGCTCACTGGCGGCTGGCGCGGCGTACTCCCGCACCTTGGCTGCCGATGACTTGGCCACCAACAGGCCGCCCTTACCCTGGATCGCCTTTACGCCGCTATCCTTGGCCCACTGCTTAATGAGCGGCACCTCGCCTTTCAGAGTGATGGTTCCATCAGGGTTATCGATGGCTTCCGCCCAGGGCGTAGGTGCAGCGACAGGTGCAGGCACTACCGGATCTGGTTGCGCCACCTCAGAAACAGCAGCCCCGGCATCAGGGGCCGGGGCTGTCAGTGTTGGGTCATTTTGCTGCTGTCCATCAGGTACAGGTGGAGCAGCAGCGTGGTCTGCCGGATTTCCGGATCCAGCTCGGTCGGTGAGTCCGGCAATGGCTGGTCCAGCGCCTGCTGCAGCCGGTTCGCCTGCGCCAGGCTGATCGCCTTGTCCTTCACTGCTGATTGCAGGTACTGGGGTAACTGGCTCATTGCTCACCTCTGTCTGGGGTTGGTTGAGGGGGATCACCTCTCGGTATCCGGTATCGATAGCTGGTGCTAGTTGGCTGGCCTCGCCCGAGGTGACGGACGGCGCCGGAACTGTTTCAGCGCTTACGCTTGCAGCTGGCTGATCAGATGGTTGGTTCTGGTCTGTGACACTGATGTCATCGAGTTGCGGGGCACTGGGCTGCGTGGTTGCAGCAGCCTTCACCTGCTCCACTTCGGCGATCTCAGCCACCCCAAAGCCGCCACCATTGAGCGGCACCGGCATCTCCTTGCCCTTGCGGCTGGCCATGGCGGCCTCTTTCTCGGTTGCGAATGGCTTGCCTTTGCGGGTGATGCGGAGTGTCTGGAGCGGGCCAACTGCCGATTCGGTGGCACTGCCGCGCATCGGTTTGGCGTCAGGTTGTCGCTGATCTGCGCCATAGACCACATCGCGGTGCGGCAACTCGGTACCGACCTCGCGGGCCTCCCCCTCAATCACCGCGCCCGGCAGCTCGCCAGCTGGCTTGGTGGAAGATGCCTCTGGCGGCAACACATCCCCCTCCTGCCCGCTCTGCCAGCGAGTGCGCTCTGCGCCGCGGAACTGGGGGCCGGTGCCAGCCGGCTTGTCGTCAAAGTGGCCTTCCTTGGTCATCCCCCGGGCGGCATTGGCGTCACCTGCAAAGATCACATCCTTGAGCGGCAGGGCTGGGCGCTGGTTCTCCATGGCTACCTGCTGGGCGCTCTTGTTGCCTGCGAACGGGTCAAGCCCGAGCTCGCCAGCCTGAGCTCGCTCATAAAGGCTCTTGCCCTGATCGCCAGCCTGCATCTGGGAGGCAACCAACTCCTGCACTGACTGGCCAAACTCACCAGCCAGGGCGCGCTGCACCTCGCTGTCGGCAGCCATGCCCTTGAATCGCTCCGCGGTATCGTCGCGGCGCAGGTAGGCAGGCACATCACGCAGCTCGTCAAACTGGCTGGCGCTGGGGCCGAGCGGGGATTGCTCGCCAGATGGTGCAACCACCGGATCGGCCATGGCGTCGGCGGCAGGTGCCAAGTCAGGATCTGCCGGTGCGGCAGCGGGGTTTGCTTGCATCGGATCACTCTGCTCAACAGGTGCGGCATCCTCCACAGTGGCGGGATCTGCCTGTGCGCCCCCTTCGCTTTCTGGCTGTGACTTGCTGCCACGCAGCCCGCCAGCGCCACCCAGGGCGCCACCGGTACCCATGCCAATCAGGCCGCCCTCCAGCGCACTGGACACCACTCCTTTCATCGGGTCGATATCGGCAGCGGCCACCTCGTTAAGGGATTCGTTGATGGTGTATTGCTGTACCCCCTCCTCGAGGGTCTCGCCGATCCCCTCACCTACCGCCCCCTTGGCGGTCCCCTTGAGCACGCCACCGGTCGCCGCCTTGCCAGCCAGCATCTTGAACAGCATGGCATCGCCCATCACAGAGCCCATGGCGGCAGCGCCCCACACTTTGGCGTCGCTCATGGTGGCTCGGCTGGCAACGTTGGCAGTCTCCTCCCGGGCCAGCGACAGCTTTTCCTCATCAGAGAGGTGTTGAGTCTGCTGATCCTGGTCGATGCGGGTGAATGCCTGGCGGAAGGTATCGCTCCGTGACAGCTCATCAAAGCTCATGCCCAGCACTGACTCGCGGGTATTCACCCCCGCGCTACCTACCGAGCCGGTCGCGCCAGTGGTGACAGCCCCCCCGGTGGCGATTTTGGACACGGCCTTGGCGGCTACGGCCTCGGCCACCTCCTGAGTGGCGCCTCGCTTAATCATGGAGGCGGTGACAGCACGCCCGATACTGGCCTTGGCAGCGACGCCAGTCACACCGCCAGCCAGCAGGGTCGGCACCATGGAGCCCACGCCCTGTGCCATCTTCATGGCCCACACGTCGATATCACCCGCGCCATCGCCCATGGTGAGGCGCCCCTCTGGCGTCTCATCAATCAGGCTGCGGCCGATCGCCTCTTTGGCATCACTGCTCATGCCATCAGTCAAGGCATCCGCACCGGATTGGGCCAAATCCCCTGTTGCCGCAACCCCTTTCATCACAGGGGTGATCGCTGAGGCAACATTCCCCCAAGCAGTCTTTCCCTCATTCTCTTTCCCGTGACTTATCACGCCCCGTGCCAGCTCACCAATACCACCGACCAGTTCCAGTGCGCCAGCGCCAACAGCCTTTGGGTAGTCACTTAGCTTGGTATCAAGATCTCGTTTAGGCTCAGCAACTGGGGCGTTAAACTGCTGTCGCATGTCTGCCCAGAAGCCATCCATTCTTGTATCTGATTGCTGCGGTGACGGCAGGGTGTCACGAAGACTGTTCTTGTCCATGGTGGCCTCGGTTTTTGTGCAAAAGAAAAGCCCCGATCGGCGAACCGATCAGGGCTTGATATAGGGAGTGCTGGCCAATAAGCAGACTGGCCGACTATGGGGAGATGCTAACGCTGGGCGGGTGAATATTCAACCTGCATCATTCGTTGGATCCGCGCCGTGATCTCGGCTCGTTCAACGCGCGTCATGTCGATGCTCTCCAGCTCATCCAGCAGGGCGGTTAGTTCGACTTGCAGTTGGGCGGTGCTCATGCAGCACCCCCAACTTCCAGCAGTGTGATGATCTCGCCAATGGCCTTCACGCCCGCGTCGTTGTAGCGGAACGACTCCACCTGCTTGGGCGAGTTTGGCGATTTGTCGAGAAACACCTTGCCGTATTGCTCTGTTTTCAAGCCGTGTTCATTGGCGAGGCGACCCACCTTGTTGGCACTGATGCCGTAGCGGTCGCCAACCTCAGTGGCTGTGTAGTAATGCTCAGTGAGCAATGGCAGCGGAATAATGTCAGCGCCAGCCACCGGGTTAACCAGTGACGCGGTAATGGTTTGGCGAGACACATCACTCAGGTGGGGGAGCAGATTACAGATAGCTTGGGCGTTCTTGATCTGCTGATCGAGCGCTTGGGCGCGCAACGTGACAGCCTTGGCCAACCGCATGTCATCCAGCGCGACCTTGGCTGCCTTGCTGCCAGAGAGCTCAACAGCCTTTTCAATGTCGCCGTGGCGCAGGGCTTGAGCAGCTGCATAGACCTGCACTTCAAATGAGGCATCGATCCAACCGGCGTACTTCATGGCGACAATTTCAATCGCCCAAGTGCCCTGTTTCACACCGCCCTTAATCGATTTTACCGATGCTAGAAAAGTAGCATCGGCTTCAATCGCTTTAATAAACTCCACTTGGTGCTTGAGGAAGTTGCTTGGCCGTTGGCTCTCTGTCGCCTTTCCCAACGCCATAGCCGCCTTGTGCAGATCGTTGAGGCAGTACATGCCGTCAGCCTTCACTGCGATAGAATGGCTCTCGATAACGATGGCATTGACTTTCGTTTGTCTATCGGATTGATGTATAGTCATACCGTAGTCCTTACTTTGCTGGTTAGGTTTACATCCCTCGGCCCGAGCTGCTCCAACAGCTTGGGTCGAATCCTTTCTAGAACTTGAACTCATTCAGGTTTACCTCTCCCCGCTTTACCAGCGCATCCAGTACCGCCAGCCGAAACAAGACTTCCGTTGGCAGCGTTCTGAAATGTTGATTTGCGTTTTTGCTGTATTCGTCAACCATCTCTGGCGTCATTCTTATCTGAACTGGTTTTTTCTTCTCGATTCCCATTCTCTTCCTCTGCTTGGCTGTTATGTCTGAACAAATCATATGACCAAGACAAGAACCATGCAAGTCATTTGATGTGCAAATAGTCATATCGTTCGCTTTGACTCTTATCGCGCGCACGATAGATACTTGCATCATTGAAAAACGCCTATGACTATCCCAGTCGGCATATCAGGACCAGTTATGGCTATAGAGAAAAAATCGAAGAAGAATACAACAAGCGTCAACATGACACTGAGGCTAGATCCCCGCTCCAAGTATCTGATCGACCTGCTCGCAAGACAGCAGAAGCGCACCATTACAGGAGTGATAGAGTGGGCGGTTGAGCGTGCTGGCACCGAAGCAATCTTTGATAACGATCGTGGCATCAGCTTTTTAGAGGTGATCGACTCGCTATGGTCAACAGATGAGTCAGTTCGCCTTGCCAATCTGGCACTGGCACGCCCCGATCTGCTGGATTACGACGAGCTCAGGATCTGGGAAACTATCAAAGCATCACCGGATCTTTGGAATGCCAGCGGTCAATTGCTGTATACAACTTTGCAAGAAGAATGGGATCGAATATTAGAACACGTCGAACAGCATCGACTAAGCCGAGCTGTAAAACCCTATTCGGTTTTATAAAATAGCCAAAGGCCATTTTGAGCTCCCCGAACTGGGGGAGCTCAAAGCCTCTAAAGCATGTAGCTCACAAAACATTCATCATTTTGCTGGCCCCCTTGCCCATGCTGGCACATAGGCGTCGTTAGATGGCAGGCTGAAAGGTGACTCTAAATCACGCAGCGACAATGCCCCAGACTCCATTTCAAGAGGCTTTCTGTGCTCTTGGCTGTAGGCTCCGGCTCGCTGTGTCTTTGAGTCATGGTTAGCCTGTGAGAGGCTTGTTCTGGGGGCTGTTTTTGCGGTCTCTCCCCTGATCCTTCCGGCGGTCGAGGATGCTTGCTTAGCCTTATTGTATGCAGCTAACAGTGCGTCAAGTTGAGCCGAATCCTTCACGCTGTCGATAGGAATTCCGTTGCGTCTTGCCTCGTCCAGAATTCCAGCTCTCACTGGGTCTTGGCTAGCCCACTGCGAGGCAACCCCTGCCTGAGGAGTATCGCCAGATGATTCATCCGGCGCTGCACCATTGCTGACGCCATAGATGCTGTCTATTTTGGCTTGGTCTTCTTCGTAACTTGCGAGTAGTTGTTTGGCTTGTGCTTGCCTCTCTTCCAGACTGCCCACTGCATCACTGGAGAGAACATTCGCTACGTTTTTGTTGAGCTCCTTGATCAAGTCAACACTCGCCTGCTTATGACCTTTCAAGTCAGCTTGTTGGACTAAGCCAAGGCTCTGACCAACACGGTTTAGTGTCTCGCGGTTTTGCCCTGCCCCACTAAGCTGATGGTACATCTGGCTACGCTGGTACACCGTCTTTATCAGATCCCCCCATTTTGAGACTTTAACCGGATCGCCTGGCTGCGTGCTTCGACCTTCGGTCACTACGCTGTCAGCAGTGCTGCCGTCAGCATAAGTTACCTTAAGTCCATACATGACACCGCGCCCATCTTGAGTTGGAATGACATGCGTCAGCTCTTTATCTGTGATTTTTTTACCGGATGCCGCATCGACCTCGCCAATACCTCGCTTAACCTCCTGCTCCAGGATGGTATTTAATGGGCTAATGATTTCCGGCGAGTTGACGCGTTGGACAATGGCTCGCTGAGCATCCTCATTTCCCCAACTCAATTTCCCAGAGTCGATATCCTTCATCAGGCCAGAAATTTGCGGCACGATTTGCCGAGCGGCCTGAAGGTGCTGATTATCACTGTATCGGTCAAAATTGAACCGGTAGAGGGCTCCGCCCTTCTGGAACTCCTTGTTCTTCATCAGGTCAACATACCCTGCCGGATCCGCCTCGCCCCTTAATCTCGCTTGGAATGCAGAGTCAATCAATGGCAGGCTATCCTCAAGAAGCTTTTGGTTTACTCTCTCACTTACCAGCCAGTCATGCTCTTGTTTGGCCCTCCCCTCCGCAGCCTGAGCGAGCCCCAAGTTGGCATTGCGGTAAGCCTGCATGCCCTCTGCCTCTTTCTGCCTGAGGCCAAACTCCTGCCCCCACTGCTCTTTGGCTGTTTTCTGCTGTCCAACCATGTTGTCAAACTCGGCTTGCCGGAGGGAGAAGCTCCGATCAGAATCCTCCTTGTTCTGCTTCACCATTGCATCACGCAACCCCAGCTCTCGCTCTTGCCGGATCTCTTCCTGCTGGCCGCGCTGATAGCGGTCCATGGTGTTGAAGCCAGCCAGAAAGCCTTCTGCCAATCCTGATACACCCATCACTCATTCCCCTTTAAAACAAACTGTCAGCCAGAAATCCGACGCCTGCACCAATAAGCCCGCCTACTGGTCCGCCTACCGAACCAGCCATTCCGAGCATGGCCCCCATCGATGCACCAGTGCCGATAGTGCTCAGGGTCTGCCCTTTGCGGGCAGTCTTGAGGTTTTTGTTGGCAGACTCAACCTCTTGCTCACGATTGGCCGCATCACGCAGCCCCATCATCCCCTGCTGGCGCGTCTGGGCGCCAATATCAAGCAGTCCGTACCCCATCACATACCTCCACCAGTTTTGATTGCCTCACGCAGGCCGGCATCAGCGCCGGTCAAGATCCCCATCTGGCGCGCCTGCTCCTGCTCGCGCAGGCCGTTTTCAGTGCCCGCCGTCATCAGGGCAGCCCGCAAACCCTGGCTGTTGTCGTTGGTGTTGCTGCTCACCCCCATGCGGGCATTGCGGTTTGCCGTAGCCTGCTGGGCAGAACGCAGGGCGTTGGCGTTGTTCTCATCCACCCGGCCGAGCTGCTCCTGCAGCAACTTGCCGTTGGTAGCCAGCTCCATCAGCTCCTTCTGCTTCGGGTAGAAGCGGTCTTTCCAGTCCTGGTAGCTCTCGCGGGTGATCTGTGCAAATGTATCTGCGGCGTATCCCATCGTTTACCCCTTAATAGCCCTTGCCTTGCAGCACGCTGGCTGTCGGGCTGATCTTCTTGCTCACGGTTGTTGTTGCTGGCGCCTTAAGCTCCTTGAGCCCATACGCCGTGCCAGCTCCCGCCAACGTACCAACCAGACCAGCGGTTGCCTGTTGGCTCTGGAATGAGCTCTGGGCGTCACTGGTGGCCTTGCGCAGGCTGGTATTGGCCACATCCCCCATGGCAGCCAGCGATTCAGCCTTCTGCCCAGCACCAATGCTCACCACATCCTTGAGGCCAGCCACATACTTATCTTGCTGGCTGGACTGGGCGCGATTGGTGGTGTCGGTCTGGCTCAGCGCCTGGTCCGTCTCCAGATTGGACATGGCAGCCTGGTACTTGCCGCTGGTCGGATCCACACCGCCTGCCGCCATAGAGTCGGCCAGCCCGGCGCGTGCCTCGCCAAAGGATTGAGCGGTACCCAGCGCGGCCGTGCCAGCCAGCTTGTCGTACTCGCTCTCGTTGTTGAGGTCATCCACCTTGTCCATGAAGATGTCCTCATACTGCTGCAGGTCGTTTTTATAGAGCTGCCACTGCTCCATGGCCACATCTGCAGCCGCCCTCTGGGCTTCCGTCTCCTGAATTTCGTTAGAGCCACCCTTGCCCATCGCTCACCTCACAAGTTGATCTGAAACACAAAGAGCCCGTCAGCATCATCTGGCTGACGCACCCACCCCATTCTTGGCGCTACCCTGAGCCACCCTCTGCGCGCAGAGTGAAAGCGCAACCAGCGGGCACCTATCATGCGGGCCAGCCGCTTAACCTCCGGCAGGTGGCGCTCTGGCGCCCCGCCATCACCCCAGCCGACCCATACCAGCACGCCGGTAGTTCCCTGCTCGCTGACCGGCTTCAACACGAAGCCGTCATCACCACGCACAAACAAAAACGCCACCCTGTTACGGATGGCGTCTTGCAGTTCGGCGGGTAGCCTTGGGTTGCCTGTGTCGCTGGCGATGCGGTTGATTGCCTTACTCATGTCAATGCCATTAGCCAGACGGCTCTTGATGTTATGTTGTTCTCTGGCCCCGTCAGCGAACCGTTTCCGTAGGCGCTTGTTGCAAACGATATAGTTGCATCAGTGTTGGCTGGAATAACCATAAACGGCATAACTGTAACAGCAAGATTTACATCACCACCGGTTGGCAGGTTTGTAGTTGTTGTGATCGTCTCAACAAGAGAACCATTTAGGTATACATGCAGGTTAAGTCCAATGGTGCCAGACCCAGATACACGCCTGCTGAAGGTTATGCCACCCTGCACTAGCACCAGATTTCTGGCACGGTTGTATGCAGGGATGGTGAACGCCCCCTTGTGGGTAAACATCTTGGTGACATCACCAACAATCCGATCGGCATAAATAGTGCCAAGAACCACGCAGTTCTGATCTATCGTGCAGTTACCGATAGTCATATTGCGAACATAGCCGCCCTCTGCATAGAGGCGGTTGGTGTAGAGGCTGCCATCGCTGTAAATGATGGTGTGCCACCCCCATCCCCATCCGCCATAAGGGCCGCCCTTGCCAAAGCCTGCCGCGCCGCCAGACATAAAGGCGTTACCCATATCGATCTGGCCACCAGTGATCAGCGGGGCGCTGATGCTCACCCCAGCCTTGATATAGTCGGCGGTGATCTTCTCGGAGTGGATGATCTGGATAGTCGCCTTGCGAATGATGGCTTCGGCGATCACCGTCTGGCCGTTATCGATGGCAAACAGAGGGGCGGTGGCGCTTGGGCTGTTTGGGTTGAACACAAAGAACTGGCTGGCAGACACCATCACCTGGCTGGAGCCATCACTCTTGGCTACCAAGCCGATCCCTGCCTTGATATCGCCAGCCTGAGCCTTGACTGACCACATGGCTTCCGCACCATTCTCCAGGTCAGCGATGGCTTGGCTTTGGGTCTGCACTGCCGACTCCAACTCTCCAGCCTGAGCGGCAACCGTATCAATGCGCTTACCAAGCGCCCCGTCAGCCGTGGCTCTCGCCTCTGATTCAGTGGTGATCTGCCCGGATAGAGAGTCATCACCCTTTTTGAAGTCAGCCGTAACCTGCTTGATCTGGCTGGCAAGCGACTCCACGGCATCAGCCCGGGTTGTCGCCTCCTCGTTGATGCGCCCGGATAGCGCAGCGTCAGCCGTCTCCATGGCAGACTGCTGCTGGCTCAACTTCTCGGTCATGGCCGAGTCTGCGTCAGCGCTGGCCTTGGCCACCTCGGCAATAGAGGCAGACAGCGACTGGTCAACCCCCTCTATCTGCGCCTCAAGCACCGAGGTCTTTTGTGCCAGCGCCTCGTCCGCCGTACTGCGCGCCAGCCGCTCCTCGGTGATCTGGCTGTGCAGGTCGGCGCTATCCGCCTCGTAATCCGCAGTGAGCTGCGTCACATCTCTAGCCAGCGCCTCATGGGCATTGGCCAGCGTTTGCTGCTGAGTAATGATCTTGCCGCGCGCCTTGCGGTTCTCCCGGTCGCGCTCATCGCCTGCCAGTGCGCCCTCGACATCCGTTTTACCGCCAAGGTCGATGGATGACTCCATATTGTCCTGCCGCTGTGCCAGCGCCTGAGTGGTATCAACAACCACCTTTTCCAGGCTGGAGATACTGGCCGCGTTAGTGGCGTCCCCCTCCTTTACGCTGGCGTCCAGCGTGGTGATCCGCTCTGCCAGTGCGCCGTCACCATCTGCCCGCGCCTGCTCCTCTTGGGCCACTCTGGCGTTCAGGTCGCCAAGTTCGCCATCCACGTTGGCAGTCAACTCGTCAACTCGCCGAGACACAGCCTCATCAGCTGTCGCTCTTGCCTCGGATTCGCTGGCAATCCCGGCGCTCAGGGCGTTGTCTGCATCGGTCAGCTCGGCATGCATCTGATCTTGGCGCAGTGCCAGTGCGCTGTCAGCGTCGGTCGATACCTTCTCCAGTTCCTTGATGGCTGCCGCGGTTTCACCAAACGACCCGCTCGTCGAAGCGCTCAGATCATCAATGCGCTGGGCCAGCGCACTATCGGCGTCGGCAAATACTTCCTCCACGCCGGTGATGCGAGCCTGAGTGTCCGCATCCTTCCCCTCAAACTTGACGTCCATGTCGGTGATGCGCTTGGCTTGGGCGGCCTGCTCATTCACGATCACCTGCTGTTGGGTGCGAATAGCGCCAAAAGCTGTGCGGTTATCCCTGTCTCGCTCATCCCCTGCCAGTGCGGCATCAATGGCAGCCTGGCCAGCATCGCCAGCGCCATCAGCCTTGTCATTGGCTAGCTCGACCTCGGCTTTAATTTCATCAAGCCGCCCGGCAGTGACACCACCATTGGACTCAATTACTTCCTCTAGGGCGCTGATTTTGCCTTCGTTATTACCAGTCCGCACCTCCAGCCCGCTGACTCGCTGGGCTGTTACGCCGTCGGCGTCAGCGGTGACGCGCGCCAACTCGGTGATCCTGGCATCCAGCTCTTCATCGCCCCGCTTCACGGTGGCCTGCACCCCGTCGATTCGCTGTGCCTGGCTCGATAGCTCATCGGTGTGGACCGTCAACTTGCTTTCAGCGTTGGCCAGCCGCTCGCCCTGCTCATCAACCTCTTGCTGCGTCGCCTTCTGGGCCAACTCCCCCTTGGTGGCGTTCAGCTCCTGCCCAATCTGGGTAACCTTCTTCTGCTCCTCGGTGAACTCACCCTTGGTCACCGTCTGGCTCAGGCTGGCGTCGAGCCCGTTGATACGCTGCTCGGCCTCTGTGATCCGCTGCCCTTGGCTATCAACTGTGACATTATCCGCCTTGCTGGTGATCTGCCCTGATACGGCATCCAGCGACTGGTGTACCTCTGTGATGGAGGTGCGCAGCTCTTCACGGACGGCGTTAACCGCATCCATGGTGATGTTGCCATTCTCTGGATCAACCTCGAACACCGCATCCCGGAAGCTGTCAAAGTCGCCCTTGTACTTGTCGATCTTGTCGTTCAGGCGGTCCTGAACCAACCCGATATCGATACTGGCATTGCCAAGCTGGTCCTGTGCGTCCTTGAGCAGCGCCTCGCTTTCCTGCTGCTTCTGGTTCAGCGACGCCAACTCCCCCTCGAGGCTGGGGATCTTGTTCTGGATTGAGCCGATGGAGACATCCACCTCCTCCAGCTTTGGCTTGATTGCCTCCACATCCATGGAGAGTTGTGGCACTTTCTTGATGGGGTCTAGCAGCTCCTTGGCCAGATGGCTCTCATCAATCTGACCCTGCAGCTCGTCCAGGATGTCCTGTACGTCGCGACTGGTCTCGGCCTTCACGCCGTTGGCGTTAAAGGGGCCAGCGTCATCCTTGCCATTAACGAAGCGAACCCAGTAGTAAAACGTGGCCCCTTTGCCGATGGCGTCAGAGAACACATTGGCCGATGTGGTACCGACCAGCGTGGCGGCCGGCAGGCTATCAGTCTCGGCTCGCCATACCTCGGCATGGGCATGACCACGGTAGTTAGGCCCATCCCAGTCGATAACCACGGTATGAAACGCGCCATTAGCCTGCACATTGACCGGTGCGTGAGGTTTGTCATAGGTGCCGGTGGGGAATAGGTCCGGATTCTTGCCGGGGGTGAACGAGCCGCCAGCACCAGGGCGCAGAGTCGCCAGACCCAGCGCGGTCAGCTCGCGCAACGTGACAGCCTTGTCCAGCTTATTGCCGCGCTGCCCTGTCAGCAGCTCGACGTTTTCGGCGGTGGCGGCCTGATCTCGTCCGGCCCGGTATGCTGCTTTTGCCATTACATCAACTCCGCCATTGAGCCAGCCAGGGTAATACGCCGCACCGTAGCGGTACCGAACACCTCGATTTGCCACCATCGGCCACGCACCGGTGGCAGCCTGAACGCGCTCACAGTCAGATTGCCGGGTGATAGCTCCATTACCTGCTGGTTATCCACGAACAGCCTAATCCCGATCTGAGTGATGTCTGACGACAGGATCCGGCAGCAGCCATAAGCCGTGCCGCTGACATTCATAAACACCTTCGAGCGCCAGACGAACTGACCATTACCGGTCTCTCCGCCGCGCCAGATATGCAGATCCCGCCCCTTTGCTACAAACAGGCTATCGCTCTCCATGTCCGAAACAGCCGCATCCCAGCGATTGGTCAGCTCACGCAGGTCGCCAGACTTGGGGTCAAAGATAAAGGCGTGGGTATCGGTCATGCCTACGTACTTGCCTTCGTGATGCCAGGCGCGCAGGGTTTCAGGATTCATGGCCCGCCACTGTTTGCGGGTGATCACCTGTTCGGTCACCACCTGCCCACCGCTGGCGCCAATACCAACCAGGCCGTCAGGGGACGCATAGAGCACGACACCATCCATCGCCACCATGGAGCGCGCACTGATACAGGCTTGCGGCAGGTGGCTAAGCTTCTGGTTTGTTACCGAGGAAGAGCTCACGCCTTGAGCCAGATAGGGGTAACCCTTGGTGCCAATCACCAGCGCAGTATCAATGGCGGCGATCGCCACAATGTCGTGCTCTGTGGTGAGCCGGTATTTCTCCGGCCAGGCATAGGGCAGATAGGGCTCGCACAGATAGAGCGAGTTGCCAGCAAAGCCAGCACACATGCCGTTGGCCATCTGGCACAAGCCGCGCAGGGCAGCAGGGGGCGGAGCGTAATCGTAGGTCTCCAGCACAGGGCCTAGCTCACCATCGGCAAGGCCATCCACAAACGAGGCTTGCGCAATTGGCAGCTCTGCGACCAGCAGGTAATCAGCCAGGCCACCACCGGAGACAGACCGATAGATCCGGCGCTTGGTGATGTTGTTATCCTGCGACTGCGGAGGAGATAGCGCCAGCGTCACCGTTGATTCAGGAATAGGGATTGCCACCTTGCCGCTGGCTGGCCCGGGCGGCCCCTCCTCGCCCATAGCGGTGACATAGGTGTCAACGTAGTAGCGGGTTTCGTCATCGGTGATGTCGTCATCCTTGCCGCCCTCTGGCGGCGTGATGGCGCTGATACCAACAGGAACGCCGGGCGCAGGCACCCCGAGCCGATACCAGGCGGTAGGCTTGGCACTGCCACCGGTCGCTATCTGGGCATGGGTCACCTTGGGGTATTCGCCATCTGTGTAGTAGACCCGCTGATACTCATCCTGAGCGATAGGTGAACGCATGGCCTCAACCACCTTGTTCCATGCAAACCAGTGCTCGCCATAGCGGAACAGGGTCGTTGGCGTGATGGGCAGCACCACACCGGCGCTCGCATCCTCCTCGATGGGGGAGATAACGCCGTGATCAAAATGGCAGTCGCGGGCCACCACGGCCACTTCATCAGACAACAGGTGAGGCTCCACGCGCGGCGTTACTCCTCGCATGGTGACGATATCAATGGCTGACATGGGATTCTCGGCGGGCAGGAAACAAAAAGGCCCACTCAGAATAGAGCGGGCCATGATGGGTAAATCCTAACGCTGACAGCGCCAGGAGGCAAGGCTCACTTGGCTGGCTGCAGCACCTCTGCGCAGGGGCGCGGCACTAGGATGGTTTTTCCCTGGTGAACCTCCTGCACTTGACAGACCGGTCCGGGGGCCGTGGCGGTATTCCATGCCCAGCCCAGCAGCACGGCGACCACGATCGCCGTGATAGGTTCGAGACGAACGATCATGATGCCTCCAGTTTCGATGCCCAGACATACTGGGGCGTACCCACGATGACAGTCACCGGCGCCAGCGCGGCGGCCAGTTCGGCGTCAGTGGTGCGAACGTTGGCGTGATAGCCAGGGACTGGCTCGCGCACCTCCAGCTCGATGCCATCGACCAGTTGCACCTCGCCGGTGGGGCGGGTAACCATACCAGGCGGCAGCAGCTGCAGCGATGCGGTGGGGTGATAGAGGGTGCCGCTTTCGCTGTCCTTGATAAATCCAGCAGAGATAAGCGCTTTGGTCATGGCGGCCTTATCGGCCGCCTTGAGGTTTAGGTCGATAAAGTCGGTCATGCTACCGCCTTGATTTGATCGTCAGTAAGAGTGCGGCGCCAAATCTTCACATCACGAATATGACCAAACAGAGTGTCGGCCGATGAGAGCGTGGTGGTTGAGCCAAGGATAAGATCGCCAGACACATCTGCATCAGTCAGCGCAGATATGGCTGATGCTGGCCCGAATTTCTTCGCGCTAAACAACTTGGCTGTCGCCCCATTAAAGACCATGCCGCTTACTGCGCGACCTATCGGGTTTAATGAAAGCCCAGTAACAGGTGATACTGCGTTGAATTTTCCATAAATCCCTGTATCGGTAAAAAATGCATAACATCCTGGACCACACGTAAACAGGCGAGCATAGCGGCTGGTTGAGTTAACCCCTCTGAAGTTGACTTCCATTGCCACCGTGAAGGGCGATGCCGCAATATTTCCGGCCGTTTGGATCCATGCCTTGTCAGGCGCTCGGGTTGCCGAGACTCCGGTGGTTGGGATGTATGAGCTGGCGAACGGCAACGCTTCCAGTTGGAAGAAACAAATGTGGATAGGGATCGTGTCAATTGTTGTGGCTGCGAAACCAAACCCAGTATTACCAGCTGGGTTGGTCATTACCGTGTACATCCGCCACCAACCAGCTCCAAGATAAATGCCGGAAGCCTTTACACTCAGGGCGCCACTATGACCAGTGTAAATTGTCGGCATTTCGTTAGAGCCGTCAGCTCTTCGAGCAAAACAAGACAACGTTAATTGGCCTGTTTGCTGGGCGAATGAGGCGCGTACATAAGAAAAGCCTGTTGGATTTGGCGTCAATTTGTATGCATTTCCAGCCACACCTGTCGGCAATGTTACTGATTCCAGCTGGGCGTTAATGACGGACACACCTGGCTCGTTCTGGTTCCACCATAAATTTGTGCTCTGCCCCTCAATCAGCAGCCCCTCTCTCTCAAAGCGCGGCTCATTAGCGGCTGCGGTTTTAAGTAAGCCATCCTTGCCGATATAGGTTGCAGTTGAGTTTCGGGAAAAGTTGACCATCCGCGCCACCACATCCGACCCAACCAGCACATCCCGCCCATATCCTGTGATCATGCGCAGGCTGTCAGAGAGCGGTGCCCACACATCAGGCAGGGGCAGAGCAGCGGCGGCAACAATCCCCGCTGCCCGGTCTGCCTCTGTGCCAGAGCGATCCGCTTCTGTCTTGGCGCGGTCAGCCTCCACCTTGGCGCGGGCCGCCTGGCCTTCACCCTCGCTGGTCACCCGCTTCCAAGGGATCAGCTTGTGAGTCGTGCCGTCCGGGGCGGTTACCGTGATCTCTGCCGCATCGCTGGTAAACAACTGCTGAACCATGTCCGACTGACTCTGGTAGTAGGACAGGGAGGCGTTCAGCTTGCGGGCAAACTCCGGGATGGAGTCAGAGAAGGTGGTGATGATCTCGTAAGCCTTGCCGGTGCCGGTGGTGCCACGGAAAGCCTGCACGAGATGCAGCTCGGTATTTGACACCACGTAATCGACTTCATAGAGGTCAACCGTAGTGCCGGTGGTCATACAAAAAAGGTGGCCCTTGGCCACCCCGTTCTTGGCATCTGCAAAGGTGGTTCCGGTACCGGTCACCTTCTTGCTGCCGTTGTTGACGGCTACAGTGCCGTCACGCTTCCACACTCCAGCCATCTATGCGCCCCTTACTGCCCTGTCACCCGGTTAAAGCCAGCCTGCTGACGGGCTTCCATGTTGGCGTCAGCCTGGGTTTTCTCCCCAAGCTGCTGCAGGAATGCGTTGTAGTGACCTGCCGCGCGGTTGCTGTTGGCGGCATACTCGGCATCCTTGGAGAAGCAGCGGTAGAGCATGAAGTCGATGATGGGGTTGATGTAGATATCATCCAGATCCGCCATGGCTGGGGTGCTGGCGTTCTCTACATCAGCCAACTGCTTGGACTGCGGGGCGACCGAGTAGATCACATCCACCTTGACCGCGGCGGCCGGGCCTGGGTGCAGATAGAAGGTCTTGGGGTCGCGCTCTTCGTAGCAGTAGTTATCAACGGATGTCGCCGTCTTGCCGGAGTGCCAGTCGGGATAGCTGTCATCCAGCGCCTTGCGCGGCACAAAGCGGATCACCTTGCCGTTGGCGTTGCGCAGCACCTCAATCAGCCGCAGGGCGTCGGCAGGCAGCGCCTGCTTGGTGCCTGCTACGCAGATAAACTCAACGTTCTTGGTGTGAGCGTCAGGGCGAACCAGCACGATCGCCTTGGTGGCGTCGTTGTAGTAGTCCAGCAGCTCCTGCTTGGGCCAGCGGGTAAAGGTCGGATCGACCAGCAGGGTGTTAACCCGCTTGATGATGGTTGAAATAGGCACGGTAGCCATGGCGACTCCTTAGAAAAAGCTGTGTTTGCGGGGCGGGTTGTAGTATTCGACTTGGGTCGGGGCGCTGTGCTGTTTGCGGAACCGGCCAGCACGACGCCACCCCTCGACAAACTCGGCGCGATGGAAGTTGGCCCGCTTGGGGTCAGACCATGGGCGATCCGGTTGGGCATAGAGCAGCGCAGCCACACCATGGGCGATAGCCTCGGCATGGTCTGTGTAGAGCTGTGCAGGTAGCTCGGTTGCGCCTTTTACCGGGGCAGCCACGTACCAGATCCGCACATTGCTCAGATCGGTCAGGATGCTCAGCTCATTGGCCGACATGGCGAAGTAGTCGCGCCCTGAGTCCAGCGGCACGCCATCAGCACCGGTGAGGTGCAACACATTGCAGGAGGTAACCCCGTCCACATTGCACACCACCTCAAGGCTGCCAGCAGCCGCACTTGGCAGCAGGCGATCGAGGGTGATCAGCTCGGATTCGCGGCAGAAGGTGATTGCCGCCTCGGTCACGGCCTCTTCCAGCAGCATCTCGAGCGGACCTGTGATGTGCAGCCTGACGGTAGGCAGGAACTGCTCGCGGGGTACCATCTGCATGCTTAGCCCTCCGCCTTGGCGGCCTTGGCTTTCATGGCGTCACGCACGCGAACGCGGAAGTCGTCCACCTTCTCCTGCGGCCCCTTCTGCTCGATACCCAGATCTTCACCTTCGATCAGGGTCGCCAACTGGGCAGAGGTGAGCTTGGCCAGATCGATATCACCGACCACCATGCTCTGCTCTTCGGCCAGGCGGGCAGCTTCGGCAGCAAGGCGCTCCTGCTCTTCCGCTTCCATTCGTGCGATGGTCTCCTGCCGCTCCAGCGTGCCGGCCAGCGCTTCTTTGCTGACCCAGACGGTGGGGAACTCCAGCAGCTGCATGGCGATGTGGCTCTCCACATCAACTGGCGTGTGGCGCGGAAACACCAGGCGGGATCCGGTCACGGTGTCTTTCTTGCTCGGCTTGTCGCCGATATAAACCACGGCAATTTTGTCGCTCACGGCAATATCTCCAATCCAGAAATGAAAAAGCCCGGCACTGGGCCGGGCATGGCGTGACGGGCAGCCTTACAGGTTGCCGATCACCTCATAGTGCAGCTTGAGCTTGACCGTGCCCGTTGCCGCAGCGCCGCCGACGGTGAGGGTGATCTCCTGGTCGGGCAGCGTCATCAGATCGTCCACCGGGAAATACTTGGATACCGCCGTAGCCGTGCCTTCGGCGTTGATGATGACTGTCGAGCCGACGGTGACTGTCAGCGTGGTGCTGGCACCCAGCCCGGCGCTGATGAGGGTGGCGCCGACCACTTTCAGGTTGGGCTCCACCTTGTCACCAAAGGCAATAACGTCGCCGGAGGGCACTGCCGCCAGCTTGGCCACCAGGGTCGGGGAGATAGAGAGGTTGCCGAACGAACCAATAAACCAGCGGTACGCTCGGGCGAGCAGGGTAGTTTTGGCCATGATATGGCTCCTTGTCTGGTCAGATTTAAACAGGAGGGGGTATCACCCCCCTCGCTCGGGTGGGTGGCTTAGCGGCCGACGGCGCTGACTGCGGTATCCAGCACCATGCAGCCATGGTCCTGAACGTTGCCGTTGCGCTGCTTGAAGCGGATCTTCTGCAGGCCGGATACCCAGCTGATGGAGATCTCGGTGCTGTTGCCATGGTCGGTTTTCTCTTCGTGCATGCCGAAGGAGCCGCCCTGCTCGCCAGAGCCGAAGGCGTTGGCCAGCGCCTGACCGCCCAGCAGCACGGCGCGGTCAATGGTGGTACCAGCAACCTTGTCCACTTCCACACCGGTCGCGGAGTTGGCTGCGCACACCTTGACGGCGCTGCCCTGGTTGAAGCGGATCGGCATGCCCTTGTAGGGCTTGACCAGGATGCCGCGCCACATCGCACCTTCACCGCGGAAGATGGGGTGGTTCCAGCCCTTACTGCGCTCAATTGAGGCCGACAGCATCGCCTGCCAGTCCTTGCCGGAGGTTGAGGTGTAGAAGTCGTGCCACTGGCGCGGGGTGACATAGAGCACGTAGAGCGGCTCGCCACCGGACGGGTCGGAGACCATGCGGATCGGCTGGATGGGGTTGGCCATCTCAGACAGGAACAGCGACATGTTGTCCACGCAGCCCAGATTGAAGCGGTCAGCCGCGTCGATGCCTTCGAAGCTGGTCGCATCACCACCGAAGAAGTGGCGCTCGTAGGTTGGCGCAGTCAGCGGGTTGATCATGATGTCGGCAAATTCCGGGTCATCCGCCAGCGGCAGAATGATATCGGTCGCGGAGTAGTCGCCTCGGGCACCTGCCAGCTGGGCAAAGCCGCGCTGATCAACCAGGCGACCGTAGTAGCCATCACCCAGCAGCACGCGGGCGGTCTTGATCAGGTCGTGCTTGGTGCGGGACTGGCTCATTTTGCCGCCAGCATCAACGCCGTGACGGGCCTGATTGACCTTGAGACCGAAGTCAGCGAAGGACAGGGACTCGAGGCGCCCATCCAGCTTCTTGTCGCCCATGGTCGGGCGGCCAGAGAGCTGATGGAACAGCTGCATATCAACGGTGTCGCCAGCAACCTTGGCCAGATCGGTGATACGAACCACCGGCGCACCTGCACTGGTCTGTTTGCCGCCGTTGACCTTGGCGCCCTTGGGGGCCTCTTCGGTCAGCATGTTCACCAGCGAGTGGGAACGGTTGGCCGCGGTAAACAGGGCGGCCTGCAAAATCTTGTTGGCTTGCGCCGAGGTGACTTGGGTCATGATCCTCTCCTACATGAAAACAAAAACCCCGACACAGTGGCCGGGGTTGGTTGATGTAAACGGGGTTGTTGGTTAGAACCCGGATTGCTCCAGCAGCGCCTCGATCTGGGCGTCGCTCATAGCGCCAAGCTCACCAACCAGTTCGGTTTGAGACATGGCGCCATAGCGCTCGACACCCGTTGCTGGTGCGTGATGGGTTTGGCCGAGTTCTGATGGGCTGAACGGGATGTGATCAGCGGGTTTCTCTGCCGCCTTGCCGGGGGCCTTGGCTGGAGGCGCTTCAACCTCGTCACCAAAGGCCAGCTTGGTGCGGCGAGCCACTTCTGCGAATCGCTCCGCCAGCGGCTTGTTGCTCCACGCGGGATCGGCCTGCAACTTGTCATCGATAGTGAGGGCCATATCGAAGCGGTCTTGGTCGCCGTCACGCCATGCGGCCAGGTCAGGTACCGCCTGCAGTGCGGCCTGTACCGGGTTGGCGACTGGCTGAACCTGTTGCGGCGCGGCTTGCGGCTCCAGCTTTTGGAGCTTGCGGGCAATGGCAGCAATGGGCTTGCCGAGATCCGGGTAGTCCTGTGCCAGTTGCTCCAGCTCTTCCTGGCTGATGTCGTCCGGGTCAACCGATGGGTCGATCCCGTTCTTCTCCAGCAGCGCCTGCAACTTATCCCGCTCAGCCTTGGCCTGCTGCGACTGAGCCAGCTGCTCACGCAACTGCTTGGCTTCATTGCGCGCCTGTTCCAGCACTTCATACGGGATGGTGTGTTGACCGTTCTTGGCCATAACGACCTTTTCAGGTGCGCTGGCCTGTTCCTCAACCTGATTGGCTGCGGCTTGTTCGTTACCGGCTGCCACCTCGCCCGCCGACGGCGCGGGTTCTACGTCCGTTTGTTTGGTGTCAGTGCCATTGTCCAGCTCGACATCGGGCGCTTGCTCAATCTCGGCCAGCATGGCTTCCAGTTCGTCCAGGCTTTCAGTTCCGGTCAGGTTATCGATGCTTGTATTCATGGTCGTCCTCGTGGGTTTTCAGTGGGTGGTATCGCTGCCCAAGCGGGGGAAGGCTCTCGGTGAAAGCACTCCCCGGCTGGGGCTGGGCATAAAAAAGCCCGCACAAGGCGGGCAAAGGCTGCTGCTGTCGTCTATCACTAGGGATTCGTTGGGCCACCGACTCGCGTCCAGCTCATTTCTTCAAGGTGGCACTTGAGCCGCCAGCCTTCCAGCTTCCACAGATCTTGGCGGGCCTTGGCTTCGGCATCCTTGATGGCGTACTTGGCGCCAAGCTCTGCATTGAAGTTGGCCGGGTCGGCGCAGGCGGTCATGCCGATGGCCAGGGTGAAGCCGTTGGCAGCAATGGCGGTGGCCAGCGTGGTTGTGGTGCCGGGAACAACCTGCACCTCATAGCGAACACCGCGCATCATTGCCTCGATCTGGTCAGGTGTAACGCGCGGCGCGGTCAGCCCGAGAGCCTCAATATCTCGCTCCATTTCGGCATCAATCTGCTGGCGGTCAGTCATGGCCTGCTCCAAATAAAAAAACCGGCGCTATGGCCGGGTCTGGAAATGAAAAGGCCCAATCTCGAAAGACTGGGCCATGATGGAGAAATCCTAACGCTGGGCGATTAGGAAAGCAACTATCAGAGCGCGATCGCGTCTATCTGCTGCTGAATGGCGTCCAACAGCTGGGCCTGTAGGGCTGCCTGCTCGGTCTGCATCGCCTGCTGCTGGGCTGCCAGCTGCTCCATCTCCTGCAACGTCTTGCCGGTCTGAGCCTGCTTGAGGGCGTCCTCGAAGCGGATGGAGTCGGTCAGCTTGGTGATGCGCTGGGCCTCTGCCTGCCACTTGGCGGCCTTGCCTTCCAGTTCTGCCAGCTTGGCCTGCATCTCCTGCATGGCCATCTGCTGCTGCATCTGGGCAAGCTGGGCCTGTTGCTCTGCGGCGGCGCGCTCCTCATCGCTCATCTCCTCCGGATCCTTCTGGATGTTGAGGGCATTGCGGATCCGCTCCACAAACTCCGCCTTGCGCGGCACATCCATCAGCTCAACCAGCAAATCGAAGCAGGCAGCGGCGGCCTCTGGCGGCAGCTGGGACATGGCTTGCGTCATCCGCTCAGCCAGTTGCTGCTTGTAAGCTGCGGTCTGCTGGATGGGTGCCAGAGCAATATGGGCTCGCAGCCGGGTCACATCGTTGGTCAGCTTGCCCCCTTCCTGCTCCACGTTAATCACCACAGCCTTGCGGCGGCGCGGGTCGTCGCGATTGACGGTCACCTTGTAGTTGCGCTTGCTGGCCATATCCTCCAGCAGATAGGCCAGTGCCAGCTGCCCTACCTGCTGGCAGCCCATCCGGTAATTGTCGTTGATCTCCGACAGGGTGGTCGCGCCCTGCTCCACCAGGTTGCTGATGGCAACACCAGATTGGCCGGTCGAGCCCTGCCCCAGGAATGCTGCGTAGACGCCCATGGTATCCTGAATGAGCTTCACCGAGTCCTGCATCACCTGGAACTGCTGGGCTGCCACGTTGAAATCCTGCTCCACCTTGAAGGCGTCGCTCACGCTGGTTTTGTTGGCGCGGTCAGGGTTGAGCTCGATATAGCCATCCGGGCGCTCCACCTGCTCCAGCACCTGATCCCGGCTCATGTTGGTGGCGTCCTTATCCATGATGACGCGCTTGGCCTGCAGCAAGAAGGTGAGTTTGATGCGGCGCAGGTTCACCTCATCCTGTGCCGGCATGGCGCGGGCAATCAGGCCATACGGCTCGCCGGTGCGGTCCTTGCGGTACCCCCAGAACGGCACCAGCGGATACATGTTGTGCGGGGCGGTGCAGGGGCGATCGACCAGATGATGGGGGCCGACGAACCAGGATTCGCGGATCACGGCTACCGGGCAGCGTTCCAGCCTGGCGCGACCGCTGGCAATGGCGGCGCGGTGCAGCTGGTTGCTCTTGTCAAACTCCAGCGCCCGGCCAGAGTCGAGCATCAACACCTGACGCATGGTGTAGGTGCGGTAGTAGACCACCTGCAACAGGACGCGATCCCGCTCCCGGCTGCACCATTCCACTTCCTTTCCGCTGAACTGGCTCCATTCGTCATAGGCGCTGACAAGGTTGGGATCCAGCCCCTCTATGGCGGTCAGGCTGACCATACCGGCCCAATCGTTGATGTCCCACTCCAGCGCCTGAGCCTTGCTCGGGAACATGGTCTTGGCCTCATCCAGATCAACCCAACGGCGGCGCATCAGCCAACGGCAGTCGCTCAAATCTGGCTCACGGCTGTGCCAATCCCAATACACCTCGTCACGGTGGACGCTGCTGAACTTGTAGCGCGGGCCGAACGGGTCACCACGGCGGCTTACCTCCACCCAGCCCAATCCTGTCTTGATCTGGCCGCCATATGCCTCGCCCCGGGCGCGATCCAGCCCGCCCAAGCGGCACATGTCGGAATATTCGGCGTTGACGGCCTCGGCCAGTTGCTCGAGCTCGTCGTCGTGGTCATCAGCGACAACCATCAGATCGGTGCGGCTCTTGGCCTCCATCCCCAACACGCCGTCAATAGTCGGGGCGATCAGGTTATGGATGGTGATGGGCTGGCCCCGCTCCTTGAGCACCTTGACCACCTCGGGCGGCAGCTGGTCGCCGTCGTAGTAGGCACAGGAGCGATTGGCAAGGCTTCGCCAGTCTGGCTGGCCATTGATATCGCTCATCAGCGCGAGCAGCTTCTGCGTATCGAGGCCGCCCTTATCGGGGGCTTTGGGTTGTGAGTTGATCATCAGTTGGCCATCCAATGCTTGGGTTTACGGGTGGATTCGGGTTTGACGATGCGGGCAGGCATGCGGGCGCGCATCTCTTGGGCAATCATGTAGCTCATCAGTTGGTCGTCGTAGCAGCCTTCCTGGGCGTTCATGCTGCCGGATTTGTCGTAGACGTAGGTGGTTGCTTCGGAAATGGTGCCTATCCAGCGGATCCCGGCCTGACCTGCACGCAGCAGGGCCTTGAGACCATCCACCACGATCGGCTTGGATTGGCGTGTGGTCAGCCAGCCGAGGCGCTGGGTCTCATCATCCCGATCCCGGTCGATATACTCCTGGGTGTAGATGCGGCGGGTAGGGTAGAGCTCGCGCAGCTTGAGCAGGACGGCGTGGCCGTGGTTGTTACGCTCCGGGCCGATATAGGCGGGGCCATGCTCTGCGGTGCCGTAGAACTTGCCGACATGGGCCAGCAGCTGGGCAAATAGACCGGGATCCAGATGGCCGAACCAGTGGGCCACCTGGCGCCCGTCACTCTTGGCGATCACATCAAAGCTGGAGCGGTCGCCGTGCTCGAGACCTTCCGCCACATCGGCGCCAATGGCGTAATCATCATCGGGATCGGGCAACTCCCACACCAACAGCATGTTTTCAAGGGAGCGCTGGCCCTGCTCGTCCAGTTTGTCCGGCTTGCGGGCCTTCTCGCGCTTGCCGGTAACGGGATCCATGTCATAGACGATGAGAGGCGGCATGCAGTCGCCCTCTGCCTCCATGGTGGCGATGGGGTCGAATACCCTACGGCCAGAGGTCAGGAACGCTTCCAGCGGCGTGCTGGGGTACTCCTGCTTCATCTCCTCGCGCTGGGTCCCCTCTTTCAGCACATACCACTGACGCTGCTCGTCGCTGATGGTGCAACCCATGGCCTTCTCAACCGCGGCGAAGTATTCAGCCTGGGCCTTGCTCATCACTACACCAGACGCCGGAACATCGGCGCGATACTTGGGATCTTGCCACCAGGCGAAGAAGTGGAACTTCCAATCCAGCTGGGTCAACTCACCAGTTGAGCGAGACAGCTCCAGCGACTTCATGCTCATGGAGTGGAAGTCGCCACCAACGCCCTCAGCGGTGCTTTCTATGAACGCCACAGAACCCTCATGAATGGCGTTGAGGGTGCCTGTTCGCACCTCCTTGGCCTTCTCAGGGTACTTGGCGCAGATCTTGCCGTGCTCTGACACATGCAGACGCTGGACGGTACCGGAGCGGAAAGAGGTGGCGACGCGAATGCTGGATCCGTGCTTGAATAGGATGTAACCACCGTTATTCCCGCCGCGCCGGGTCACCACCTTGAACTGAGCCTTGATCCAGCCGGGCAGGTTATCGAACGGCACTTCAATCTTGGTGCGGTAGATTTCCCCCGCCGCAGCCAGGTCCTGAGCAATGATCCCGCACTTGAGGTTGTCGTTGAACAGCGCCTCATCCAGCAGATAGATATCAATTGCCGTGGAGAACCCGAGCTGACGCGCCTTGAGGATGATGTTCAGCCACCACATGGTCTTGAACAGCAGCTCCTGCGCCGGACGCAGCCGAAAGCGCACCAGCTGGCCCTGCTCGTTCTCGATCATGTAGAGGTTGTTCATCCGCCACCACTTATCGCTGAGCTTTTCGCGGATACCAGCAATCTGCTCCTGCTCAGTCATGGCGGAGATGTCGAGTTCGGTCATTGTCACGACATCAACCCCCCGGTGCCCATCTTGCGGAGCTCCGATAGCATCTCACTCACTGGGGTGGTATCGCTGCCGCCATCCTTCTCCAGTCGATCGGCTTCGGCCGTCAGCTTGCGGGTGGCGGCCTTGATGCGCTTGGTGTCTGCCTCAATCTTGGGGCCGGTCACCTCATCGATACGAATGGCGCTCAGGGTGCGCTCGATGGACTCAATCCGCTGAATGTTGCGGTCAAGGGCCTGCTCGGCTTTCAGGATCTTGTCATAGAGCGCTATCCGGTCGGTCATCTCGGTGGCATCTAGCAGATCCTGATGCAGGTTCTTCAAGGTCTTGGTGACAGAGATAACGCGAGCCCGGGTGAATATCAGCTCGTCCCTCAGCCTCAGCTCCTCGGCCTGGTCGAACAGCTCAGGCGAATCGAGGAACTGGGCGTAACCGCCGTGGGTCAGCGCAGGGCGATCGCCAGGCTTCCACTTTGCGACAGGGCTCGGGTTGCCGGGGTTGCCGACGGACTCACGATTGCCCACGCCAAAGCGGCCATCTGGCTGGCGCCCCGATTTTCTTTTCGGGTTTTGGCCTGAGTCGTCAGGGGTTTGTGTGGATGAGGATGACCTTTCCCCTCTTCCCTCTCCCCTCTTGGCCTTGCCTTCATTCCCCTTGGGTTGCGCACTTTGCGCAGATTGCGCAGTTTTGCGCACTTCGGATTGCGCAGATTGCGCAGCTACGCGAGATTTTTCAGGTTGTGCAGGGGATTGCCCCCGAGATTTCACATAGCGACGCGCCGAGTTGTAGTTCAGGCCGCGGCTGTCACACCAGTCTTTCGCACTGATGCCTGTCGCTTCATGCTCCTGCAGGAACTCTGCATTGAGCTGTGCCCAGTCGGTCTTTGCCATTTAGAGAGATAACTCGCCTTCGACGATGGCATCACCAGGTACAGGCTCATGGGTAGCCGGTACTACGACAGAGACGCCAGTATTCAGGGTGACCAGGGCCTGACTCCCGTCATACTCCCTCACCTGAGTAACAACCCCGGTCACGGTAATGCCATTAACCACCGCATCGCTCCAGTGCATCGAGATAGTCCAGTAGGTCGGCTGTGGATTCCCCAGACTGTGA
>NZ_CAWMFQ010000124.1:0-6049 GCF_963866995.1 Aeromonas sp. ZOR0002
GGCGCCCCATGCAACACGTAATTGGGACATAGCCTTTTTTATGGCCGAACGGTGCCCAGCAAAGCCTGGGCCATCAGCCCAGGGCCACCACCACGCAGTTTCGGCCCTGGCTCTTGGCATCATAGAGCGCCTTGTCCGCCTCCTTGAGCACGGCGGCGATGCTGGTGGCATCCGCTCCCCAGTGGGCGACGCCGAGGGAGATGGTGATATGGCCAGCTACCTCCATGTCGTGGCTCGCCACCCGGGTACGCAGGCGCTCGGCGATCTTCTGCGCCTGTGCAAGGGAGACCCCGGGCAGCAGCAGCAGGAACTCCTCGCCGCCGCTTCGACACAAGGCGGCATCGGAACGCAGATCCTGCTGCATCAGGGTGGCGAGGGAGACGATAACGGCATCCCCCACGTCGTGACCGAAGCGGTCGTTGATGGCCTTGAAGTGATCGATGTCCAGGGCAATCACCGTCAGGGGCTGACTCTCGACCTCGTACTCGTCCAGCATCTGCTGCATGGCCCGGCGGTTGAACAGGCCCGTCATGGGGTCGGTGTGGCTGTCGGTGTGCAGTTTGTCGATCTTGGTGTTGAGCAGCCCCAGCCCCTTGAGGATGGCCTGCTTCAACTGGGCCGCTTCGAAATACCAGGCGCGGATCCCCGAGATGCTGGTGGCGGCCCCCTGCTGATCCATGAGTCCGGCCCGGTTGGCCAGTTGCCGCAAGGGTCTGGCGATGATGGTGGCCGAGAGCCAGATGACGAAGAGAATGAAGAGGGTGACCGGGATCATCCCCTTGAGGATCTCCAGCATCTGTTCATCCAGACCGGCCAGGGTGGCGCTGCGGGGGCGCTGGGCCACTATCCCCCAGCCTGCGTCCGCCACCGGGGCAAAGCCTGCCAGCATCTCGCTGCCCCGGGAGTTGAGCACGCTCTGGGCGCCATCCTGCCCCTTGAGCACCGCATCCACCACCCGGTTCTTGCCAATCTTCTGGCCGATGCGCTCCGGGTTCGGGTGATAGATGAGGGTGCGCTGGCGGTCCACCACATAAAGATAAGAACCATCCTGGTAGTAGTGCTGCCCCAGCAGGCTGGAGAGCACGCTGGCGGACTCCAGATAGATGGTGCCGGCAACATAGCCGAGGTAGCGCTTGTCTGCCGAGAAGATGGGGTGGGAGAGGCTGATGAGGTAGTTGCCAGTGAGGGAGACCAGGGGATCCGCGATGAGGGGCTGCTGGCTTGCCAGGGTCCGGCTCGCATTGGCCGAGGTGAGCTTGACCCCTTTCACATGCAATGCCTCGGGAGAGACGGCGACGATGACGGAATCGGTGTTCACGATGGCCACCGAGTTGAAGGTGTTGGTCTGCTGGCGCAACTGGCCTGCCACCTCCTCGAGTCCATGGAGGTCGTTGCCTTGCAGCAAGGGGGCGAGCCGGGCCGCGCCATAGGCCAGCTGTCCCTGGGCCGAGCGCAGCATGGTCTCGGTGGAGGCGGCGAGCTTGGTGGCATAGACCCGGTTTGCTTCCAGGGTGCTGTCGATGAGCAGTTGTCTTTGTGCCTGATAGATGGCGTAAAAGCTGTTGCCAAAGGTTGCCAGCACGCCGATGACGGCCAGCGCAAGGATGAGGCGATGCAGATCAAACCTCAGCAGCCAGTGAGAGTGCATGAACGAAACAGATCCTTGTCGTGGCGTCGGGGCAGTGCGGCAATTTTAAGGGGGGTGTCCGCCCAATGCCATCGTTAATGTGATTCTCGAATGGTTCCCTTTCATGGGGTGTCCCGGGTGGGAGCCCCGTCCCCGGTCGTCATGAGGCCGGTGAGGGCGGGATCCGCCAGCTCCGCCACCGTCTGCCAGAAGGGGGCGACGAGGGGATTGTCGTTGCCCGGCGGGCGAATGAGCCCGATGATCCAGCTCGCGTCGGCCTCCCCGAGGGGCAGGGTCAGCACATCGGGATGCTCAATGGTGGTGGAGGAGGGGACCAGGGTCCAGGCGATGCCGGCCGCCGCGGTGGCGATGCCGGCGGCGAAGTCGTTCACATACTGGATGTCCTGAAAGCGCAGGCCGCTCTGGGCGAGGTAATGGATGAACTGATCGTAAAAAGAGGGGGCCTTGTCCCGGCGCAGGATGGCGAGCGGCTTCTCCTGCAGATCGGCGAGCCCTGCCACCCCCTGATAGCCTGCGGGCAGCACGGCGACGAAATGGGCGCGCACCACGGGCAGCACCGGCCAGCCCTTGGGGGCGGGCAGGCGGCAGAAGCCGAGATCCAGGCGACCCTCCGCCAGCGCCAGCAACTGGTGATGGGTGGAGAGATCGTTGAGCTCGATGGCGACCCCGGGGCGGCTGGCCCGAAAACGGGCGATGGCGGCGGGCACCAGCAGCTTGGTGGCGACCCCGAAGCCGATGCGCAGGGTACCCGCGTGGCCCGCCAGCACGTCGCGGGCGCTGCGGGCGAGCTGCTCGCTCTGGGCCACCAGGGTGCAGGCGTCGGCATAGAGGGCGCGCCCGAGCACCGTCAGCCGGGTGCTGCCGGCGTTGCGCTCGAACAGCTCGCCGCCAAGGTCCGCCTCCAGCCGGCGGATCTGCTTGCTCAGGGCCGACTGGGTGACGTGCTGGCGCGCCGCCGCCTGACCAAAGTGCAATACCTCCCCCAGGGTGACGAAGGCTTTCAGGTCTCTCAACTCCATGGTGCCTCGCTTGATTCCAGATAGGAATGATAGGTGGCCATATTTGTCATTGGACGGAATTCTAGAAGTGTTGGATGCTGGTGCCAACTCATTTCGGGCCCCTGTACGGGGCCGACGTATCACAGGATGGCCCCCGCCATCCGCGCAGAAGGAGCAACACCAGATGCATCATCACAAGTTCAATGACTTCCCGAACGGTTTCCTCTGGGGCGCCGCGTCCGCTGCCTATCAGGTGGAAGGGGCCTGGAACGAGGAGGGCAAGGGCCCCTCGGTATGGGACAGCTTTACCAAGTTGCCGGGCAAGACCTTTGAAGGGAGCAACGGAGACGTGGCGGTGGATCACTACCACAGGGTGGAAGAGGACGTGGCGCTGATGGCCGAGATGGGGCTCAAGGCCTATCGCTTCTCGGTGAGCTGGCCGCGCATCTACCCGACCGGGCGTGGCGAGGTGAACGAGGCGGGGCTCGCCTTCTACGACAGGCTCATCGACGCCCTGCTGGCCCACGGCATCGAGCCGGTGCTGACCCTCTATCACTGGGATCTCCCCCAGGCCCTGCAGGATGAGTACGGCGGCTGGGAAGACAGGCGGATCATCGACGACTTCGAGCGCTATTGCGTGACCCTCTATCAGCGCTTCGCCGGCAAGGTGAAGTACTGGGTGTCGCTCAACGAGCAGAACTACAACCTGACCAACGCCTACCAGCTGGGCACCCATCCTCCCGCGGTGCAGGACAGGAAGCGTTTCTTCGCCGCCAACCACATCGCATTTCTCGCCAATGCCCGTGTCATCAAGGCGTTTCGCCAGCACGTGCCAAACGGCCTGATCGGGCCGAGCTTTGCGTACTCCCCCGCCTATCCGGCCTCCTGCGCCCCGAGCGACATGCTGGCGTTCGAGAATGCCGAGGAGTTCACCAACCTCTGGTGGCTGGATGCCTACTGCTTCGGCCGTTACCCCCAGGCGGCACTCGCCTATCTGCGGGAGACCGGCGAGGCGCCGGAGATCCTGCCGGGCGATCTCGAGCTCTTGCGCGAAGGCACCCCCGACTACATCGGGGTCAACTACTACTACACCCTGACCTTCACCGACAACCCCCTCGGCGGCCAGACGATGCAGCGCATCAACACCACGGGCAAGAAGGGCACTACGCCCTCCAGCGGCATTCCCGGCCTCTACAAGACGGCCCCCAATCCGCACCTTGAGACCAGCAACTGGGACTGGGCCATCGATCCCACCGGGATGCGCATCGCCCTGCGCCGGCTCTCCTCCCGCTACGCCTTGCCGCTGATGATCACCGAGAACGGCCTGGGGGAGTTCGACAAGCTGGAAGCCGGGGACAAGGTGAACGACGACTACCGTATCGCCTATCTGCGCAGCCACCTCAAGGCGTGCCAGGAGGCGATGCAGGACGGGGTTGAGCTCCTGGGCTACTGCGCCTGGTCCTTCACCGACATCCTGAGCTGGCTCAACGGCTACCAGAAGCGCTACGGCTTTGTCTACGTGGACAGGGACGAGCAGGGAGGGTCTCTTCGTCGCATCAAGAAAGAGAGCTTCCACTGGTACAGCCAGGTCATTGCAAGCGGTGGCAAGACCCTGTAACGGGCCCGGTGCGCCGCACCTCGTCTGCCCAATGCCGGAAGGCCCCCTCGTCGGAGGGGGCCTTCCTTGTCTGTGCAGCAGGCAATCATGACCGCCTAGATAAACATGCCGCCCGAGGCTTCGATGCGCTGGGCGGTGATCCAGCGGCAGTCATCGGAGAGCAGGGCGGCGATGGCGCCACCGATGTCGTCGGGCTGACCCACCCGGCCAAGGGCGGTCTGGCTCGCGAGAAAGTCGTTGACTCCCTTGTTGTCGCGCACCACGCCGCCGCCAAAATCGGTCTCGATGGCGCCGGGGGCCAGCACGTTGACCGCGATGCCCCTGGGGCCCAGCTCCTTGGCCAGATACTGGGTGAGCACCTCGACGCCCCCCTTCATGGCGGCGTAGGCGGCATAACCCGGCATGGCGAAGCGGGTGAGACCGGTGGAGAGGTTGAGGATGCGACCGCCGTCTGCCAGGAGGGGCAGGAGCGCCTGGGTCAGGAAGAAGGTCCCCTTGAGGTGGATGTTGAGCAGGGTGTCGAACTGCTGCTCCGTGGTCTGCTCGAAGCTGGCATGAATGCCGATCCCGGCGTTGTTGACCAGGAAGTTGAAATGGGTGCGCTGCCACTCCCGGGTGAGCAGTTGCGTCACCTCCTCTGCAAAGGCCGCGAAGGTGGCGCTCTCGCCCACGTCCAGAGCAAGGGCATGGGCCTGCACGCCGAGGGCGCGGGCCTGGGACACCACCGCCTCCGCCTCTGCGGCCTGGCTGCGGTAGGTGATGATGAGGTCGACGCCTTTGGTGGCGAGGGCCAGGGCCCCGTGCTTGCCAAGGCCGCGGCTGGCTCCGGTGATGAGGGCGATGGGTCTGGTCATGGTATGACTCCTGTCAGGGTGGCGGACACAGGCTCGAGACGAGCCGACCGGATCACTGTATTGTTCCTTTTAAACTGGATAAATAGCGTGATAATAGAATCACTGTTCCGTTTATCGAGACAATCAGGCCATGGATCAACTGGATGCGATGAGAGCCTTCGTGCGGGTTGCCGAGCTGGAGAGTTTTACCCGCTGCGCCGAGCAGACGGGCATCCCCAAGGCGACCCTCTCTGCCGCCATCCGCCGGCTGGAGGAGCGCATGGGGACCCGGCTCCTGCTGCGTACCACGCGGCGGGTGCAGCTCACCACAGACGGCCAGCTCTGCTATGCCAGATGTCGGGAGCTTTTGGCGGATATGGAGGAGTTTGACGGCCTGTTTCGCCAGGGGGGGCAGATCTCGGGACAACTGCGGGTCGACATGCCAAGCCGGATGGCCCGCCACCTGGTGATCCCGGCCCTGCCGGACTTTCTGGCGCAGCATCCCGCCCTGCAACTGATGCTGAGCAGCACGGACAGGCGGGTGGATCTGGTGCGCGAGGGGTTTGACTGCGTGGTGCGGGTCGGGGCGCTTGAGCCCTCCAGCCTGGTGGCCAGGCCCCTTGGTCACTATCGCCAGATCAACTGTGCCAGCGCAGGCTACCTGGCTCGCCACGGGGTGCCCCGCACCCTTGGGGATCTGGCGGGCCACCGGCTGGTGCACTATGGTCCCGGGTTTGGTGCCGGGCAGGGGCGCAGCGAACCCGGCTTTGAATACCTGGCGGAAGATGGTCGCCGCGCCCTGCTGCCCATGGCGGGGGCCCTCATGGTCAATGACAGCGAGACCTACCTAGCGGCGGCGCTGGCGGGGCTCGGCATCATCCAGATGCCGCGGGTGGGGGTCGAATCCCTGCTCGCGGGGGGCGAGCTGGTGAGCATCCTGCCCCAGTGGCAG
>NZ_CAWMFQ010000124.1:6103-12289 GCF_963866995.1 Aeromonas sp. ZOR0002
CTGGCCCCCAGGGTCCAGCTCTTCATCCACTGGCTGGCGGGGTTGCTGGCCGCCCATCTCGGGGGCACCTCAGAGGCGGCTGCGCCTTGAGCGAAATTCCCTCGGCGAGAGGGCAAACGCCTCCCGAAAGAAGCGGGTAAAGCTGCTCTGGCGGGCAAAACCCAGGCGCTCCCCCACTGTCTGCAGGGGGAGGGCGGGATCCTGCAACAGGCGACAGGCCTCCTCCCGGCGCACCCGCTCCAGCAGGCCCGAGAAGTGGCACCCTTCCTCCCGCAGATGGCGGTTGAGGGTCCAGCGGGTCAGCTTGAGGTGCTCGCACACCCCATCGAGCAGAGAGGAGGCCTCGGCGCTCTCTTGCCACAGCTGCTGGCGGATGAGTGCCATCACCCTGTCCCGGTAGCGGCTGCTTGGGCGAAGCTGGGCCATCTGCCGGTCGAGTTCCCCGAGCAGCAGGGGTTGCAGGGGCAGGTTGCACTGCTCGTGGGCGAGATCGAGCAAGGCGGCGGGGAAGCGCAGCTCGAAGGCCGCCCCCTGTTGCAACCGCCCTTCCAGCCAGCCTGCCAGCTCACGCCACAGCCTGGGGCGTACCGGGGTGGGCAGCACCAGCAGCCCCTGGCCCGGGTGGTAGAACTGGAGCAGGGCATAGAGGTGGCAGAGGTTGGCCAGGCTGCTCAGGGCGATGACGTCCGGATGATCGGACTCCGAGTGGTAGCTGATCCTGGCCTGTCCCTCT
The DNA here is from genome assembly GCF_963866995.1 of Aeromonas sp. ZOR0002. NCBI lineage: Bacteria > Pseudomonadati > Pseudomonadota > Gammaproteobacteria > Aeromonadales > Aeromonadaceae > Aeromonas > Aeromonas sp. ZOR0002. The sequence continues at coordinate 6,837 of NZ_CAWMFQ010000124.1, forward strand.
TCTTCTTGCAGGCGGATCTCGTCGCTCTCGCCGATGAGGGGGCGGTAGGCGAGAAAGAAGTGCAGGGCCTGGCGAAGGGTGGCGGCGTTGCAGCACAGGCTCGCCAGCGACATGAAGTCGGCAAAGAGACCGGGGAGGGCGGGGGGCGTCCAATCGAGGGCCAGATCCATGTGGGGGGCTGCCCCGGCCAGCAGACGGAAGTGGCGCCCGGTGTCGAGCCGCCCCTGGGGGATCAGCAGCTCTTCGTGAGCGATGCCGCAGGGGTGCAGGAGGGCAGCAGGATCCCGCCCGCGGGCCTGCCAGTGGTTGAGGCAGTGCAGGGCAATCCGGTTGGAGACGGTCTTCACGGCAAAAATCCTTGTCAGCGGTGGCCCACCATCATCGGCCAACGGCGGCGGATTGCCGTGAGCCAGCGCCGCTTTCATGTTTCAGATTTGTAACCAAGGGTAACCCTGCAACCCTTTTCACACTTTTCAATCCTGCTCCCAACCGGCAACTTCCTGCACCCGACGGGCAAGTGAGAGGGGCCGCTTTTGCATAGAGTGGCCACTCCTACACACACAAGGAAGATAACAACAATGAAACACCACTCGCTCTCCCGAACCCGTGTCGCCCTCGCCATCGGGGCCCTGCTGCTGGCAGGGTGCAACGACAACGACTCCACCCCCAAGCCCGAGCAGCCGGTTCTGGGCCACCGCACCGTCACCCTCATCGAGCAGGACGGCCTGCAATTCAAGGATCTCGATGGCAGCGGCACTCTGACCCCCTACGAGGACTGGCGCCTCGGCGCCGCCGAGCGGGCCCGGGATCTGGTGGGCAGGCTCACCCTGGCCCAGAAGGCAGGGCTGATGATGCACGGCACCCTGGTGCTGGACGGGGCGGGGCGGGTGAACCTCGCGGCCATGGACAAGATGCTGCGCGAGGACGGGGTCAACACCTTCATCACCCGCATGGCCGGTGATCCGGCGGCCATCGCCGCGGACAACAACACCCTGCAGGCCCTGCTGGAAGGAGTGGGATTCGGCATCCCCATGACGGTGAGCACGGATCCCCGCAACCACTTCACCCATGATCCCAACGCCACCAGCATCGGTGCCGGGGCCTTCTCCCAGTGGCCCGAAACCCTGGGGCTGGCCGCCATCGGCGATGCTGCCCTGGTGCAGCGCTTTGGCGACATCGCCCGTCAGGAGTACCGGGCCGTCGGCATCCACGAGGCCCTCTCGCCCCAGGCGGATCTTGCGACCGAGCCGCGCTGGGGGCGCATCAACGGCACCTTCGGGGAAGATAACCTGCTCGCCAAGTCCCTGGTCAAGGCCTACATCGAGGGCTTCCAGCAGGGGAGCGAGGGGATAGGCAAGGAGAGCGTGGTCACCGTGGTCAAGCACTTCGCCGGGGCCGGTCCCCAGAAGGACGGGCTGGATGCCCACAACCCCTGGGGCAAGGAGCAGGTTTACCCCGGCGGCCAGTTTGCCTACCACCTAGTTCCCTTCGAGGGCGCCTTCGAGGCCAGGGTGGCCGCCGTGATGCCCTATTACGCCATGCCTCTGGGCCTGACCCAGGATGGGCAGCCCGTCGAGGAGGTGGGGTTTGGCTTCAACCGCCAGATCATCACGGATCTGTTGCGGGGTCACTTCAAGTTTGACGGCGTGGTGCTGAGCGACTGGGGCATCGTCAATGACTGTGACAGCCGCTGCGAGCAGGGGTTGACTCAGGATGAAGTCAATGCCGGGGTGAGCCCCTGGACCGTGCCCTTTGGCATGTCCTGGGGCGTGGAGAAGCTCACCAAGGCCGAGCGTTATGCCAAGGCCATCGACGCCGGGGTGGATCAGTTCGGTGGCGTGGAAGACCCAGCTCCCTTGCTGGCGGCGGTGCAGAGCGGTCTGGTGACCGAGGCGGCCATCACCACTTCGGCCGAGCGGATCCTGGCCCAGAAGTTTGCCCTCGGGCTCTTCGAGAATCCCTATGTGGATGCCGAGGCCGCGGTGGCCCTGGTGGGCAAGACCGAGTTCCAGCAAGAGGCCCAGGCCGCCCAGGCCGCGTCCCACGTGCTGCTGAAGAACGAGGGGGCCCTGCTGCCGCTGAAGGCGGACGGCAAGCGGGTCTATCTGCACAATGTCAACGCCGAGGTGGCCAGGGCCAACGGCTATACGGTGGTGACAAACCTGGCCGACGCGGAGCTTGCCATCGTGCGGGTCAACGCACCGGGTGAGCAGGATCCCCGTTTCCCGTTTGGCAGCATCCACTTCGGTCAGCTCGGCTTTGCCAGCAATGATCAGGTGGTGCAGGAGACGGCCCACGAAGGGGTCTACCGCGGCGCGGATGACTATGCCGCCATCCAGGCCATCGAGCAGGCCGGGGTGCCCATGGTGCTCTCCGTCTATCTGGACAGGCCCGCCATCCTGACCCAGGTGGCCCCGGCGGCTCAGGTGCTGCTGGCCAACTTCGGCGCCCTGGATCAGGCCCTGTTCGATGTCATGAGCGGCACCCAGAAGGCACGCGGCAAGCTCCCCTTCGAGCTGCCCTCCAGCTGGCAGGCGGTGCTGACCCAGTCCCCGGACGTGGCCAAAGACTCACAAAGCCCGCTCTATCCCTACGGGGCCGGTCTGGCCTATTGACGGACAGGGATGTTCTGTCTCTCATCAAGGCGCCTTCGGGCGCCTTTTTCATGGGGCGGTGGTGATGGCCACGCCTGTTGGCCAGCGCTGCTGGTGGGAGAGAATGTGGTCCAGATGAGGAGCATTTCAGAACCAGCCCGGTTGTTATACTCTGGGGCACCCATGAGAGGGGCACTGGCAAATAATATCTGGACACCTGGCGGCCGGCATATCGGACAGCGTGGGTGGCAATAATAAAAATGGGCGAGGTAGCTATGCACCATCACAATAACGAAAAAATATTTGATCCAGATTTTTTGTCCAGCCTGGGGCCCGGCAAGACAATCACCATCCCGGTCACCTTTATTCAGGACCTGACCAGGGCCGCGTCCCTTCAGGATGTATTGAACGTGATGGCGAAGTGGATATTCCATCTTTTTTCTGCCGAACGGGTCAGCATCACCATCAAGGAAAATGAAGACTCCCTGACGCTCTATTCGGTGATGGGCAACAATGCCATTCCCATGGATTTTCTGGTGCCCATTCAAGGGACCATGGTGGGCCGGGTATTTTCGACCGGCATGCTGAGAATATGCGACGACCTGGCCCAGTCCGCGGATCTCGATTGCGAGATGCTCTCCCGGCACGGCATGGGCTGCTGCATGGATGCCCCCATGATTCAGGGGACGGTCAGTATCGGGACCCTGAATGTCGCCCACCACGAGAAGGGCTATTACACCGCCGACCACGCCATGGTATTGCAATGTCTGGCGAACTGGCTGGCCCTCAATATCCAGTTGCACCTTCAAATCGCCGACATGGAGCAGCAGGCCTGCACGGATTATCTGACGGAGACCGCCAATCGCCGGGCCTTCATGAATGAGGGAGAACGGCGGCTGATATTGTCCAGGCTGACGGGCACCCCTTTTATCATCGCCATTCTGGATCTGGACCATTTCAAACGTCTCAATGACCGATATGGTCATGTCGCCGGGGATCATGCATTGAAGGCGGTGGCCAGCCTCGTCAAGGGCAACATGAGGCAGGAGGATATCTTCGCCCGCATCGGGGGAGAGGAATTTGCCATGATCATGACGGGGGGTGACAGCGAGCCCCCGTTTTCCGTGCTCGACCGCCTTCGCGCCCTCATCGAGGCCCAGGTGATCGAGTACGAGGGCGAGTCCATCAGGCTGACCGCGAGCATCGGGTATTCATCCTCGTCACCTGAAGACGGCGCCCTCAGCACCCTTCTCAAGCGGGCGGATGATGCCCTCTACGCCGCGAAACGGCGGGGCCGCAACCGGGTGGAATTCACTCCCGGCTAGTGCGAAGGCCCGGCGAGGGCAGGGAAGAGAGTGTCCCTGGGCGCCTTCGGGCGCCTTTTCCATTGCCCCCATCGACAATCCCGGTTTGGCGCAAGGGGTTGGCTTGGGCATAATGGCGCCCCGGCAACGGGTGCGGTGGCCAGCGCGGCAGGCACCCGGTCACAGTGCACAGGAGATGAGATGAAATTTATCGGAGCCCACGTCAGTGCGGCGGGCGGGGTGGAAAACACCATCGCCCGGGCCAAAGCCATCGGGGCCAACGCCTTCGCCCTGTTTACCAAGAACCAGCGCCAATGGCAGGCGGCGCCCCTCTCCGAGGCCAGCATTCGCGCCTTCAAGGCCGCCTGCGAGAAGGAGGGCTTTCGCCCCGAGCAGATCCTGCCCCACGACAGCTACCTCATCAATCTGGGTCATCCCGACCCCGACGCCCTCGCCAAGTCCCGGGATGCGTTTTTGGACGAGATGAAGCGCTGCGAGCAACTGGGGCTGTGCTACCTGAACTTCCACCCGGGCAGCCATCTCAAGCAGATCCCCGAGGCGGTGAGCCTCAAGCTCGTGAGCGAGTCCATCAACTGGGCGCTGGAGCGCAGCGAAGGGGTGACGGCGGTGATCGAGAATACCGCCGGCCAGGGTACCAACCTCGGCTGGTCGTTCGAGCATCTGGCCACCCTCATCGACGGGGTAGAGGACAAGAGTCGGGTCGGCGTCTGCTTTGACACCTGCCACGCCTTCGCCGCCGGTTACGATCTGCGTACCCCCGAGGGGTGCGAGGCGGTGTTTGCCGACTTCGACCGCATCGTGGGGTTCCAGTACCTCAAGGGGATGCATATCAACGGCGCCAAGTGTACCTTCGGTAGTCGGGTCGACCGTCACCACAGCCTGCGGGAGGGCAACCTCGGCGAGGCGGTGTTCCACCACATCATGAACGACGACCGTTTTGACGGCATCCCGCTTATCCTCGAGACCATCGACGAGTCCATCTGGGGCGAGGAGATAAGCTGGCTGCGCAGCCTGGCCGGGAGCCCGCGCCCGGCGTGATGCCGGGGTCCACATTGGGTAGCAAGGAGAGACGATGCACGACGAGACAAGGGCGCCCCTGCGCTTTGGCATTGCCGGGGCGGGGGCCATCGCCCGGCGTTTTTGCCGCGATGTGAACGGGCACGCCAGGGGAGCCGAGGTGGTGGCCATCGCCGCCCGGGACCAGGGACGGGCGGACGAGTTCGCCCGGGATCTGGGGCTGCCCCACGCCTATGGCAGCTATGAGGCCCTGGCCGCCAGCCCCGAGGTGGAGGCCGTCTATGTGGCGGTCATCCACCCGGAGCACGCGGGCCTGGTGAGGCAGATGCTGCTGGCGGGCAAGCACGTACTGGTGGAGAAACCGGCGGTGACCCGGGTAGCGGATTGGGACGCCCTGGTGGCGCTCGCCCACGCACGGGGCCTGCTGCTGCTCGAGGCCATGAAGGTAATGTGCTTCCCCGCCATGCGCGCCCTGTTGCAGCGCCTGCCCCTGCTGCCGCCGCCGCGCGAGCTGCGG
>NZ_CAWMFQ010000125.1:0-4562 GCF_963866995.1 Aeromonas sp. ZOR0002
AGATGGCGGCTGGCGGCGTGGCGGAAGTGGAAGCCTATCTGGCCGATACCCGCATCGCCAGCCCACACGAGGGGGAAGTTGCCCAGGTGCTGTTGCGTAGCGGCGAGCTGGCTCCCCAGGGCTTCCCCGTGGTGACCCTGCTCGACATGAAGGATGCCTGGGCCCAGTTCCATGTCCGTGAGGACCTCTTGCCAAGGTTCCCGGTCGGTACCGAGTTTGATGCCCGTATTCCCGGCCTGGGGGATCAGCTGGTGCGCTTCAAGGTGACCCATGTGGCCGTGATGGGGGATTTCGCCACCTGGCGTGCCACCGACACCCGCCAGGGGTTTGACATGAAAAGCTTCCAGGTGGAAGCGCGCCCCTTGCAGCCGGTTGACGGGCTGCGGGTCGGCATGAGCGTGCTGGTCGAGCTCTGATGGGACGCGAATGGCGGTTGCTCTGGCAGGACCCGTTCGGCCGGGCGCTGGCGAGCTGGGTCCCCTTGCTGCTGATAGGGATCCTGTGCTGGATCTTTTCAGCCGGCCTGGCGCGGGATCTCAAGGTCGGTCTGGTGGATCTGGATCGCAGCACCCTCTCCCGACAACTGGCGTTCTCTCTCGATGGCTCCGCCGGGCTCAAGGTCGCCCAGCAGTTTGACGCCATCGACGAGGGGGCCAGGGCACTGCGTGGGGGAGACATCTATGCCCTGGTGGTGATCCCCCATCACCTGGAGCGGGATGCCCGCGAGGGGACGCAACCCAGGGTGACTGTGTTCAACAATGGCCAGTTCATCCTGATTGCCAAGCTGGTCAACTCCGCACTGGCCCAGGTGGTGGGAACTCTCAATGGCCAGGTGGGCGTGCTCTCGGCCATGGCCGACGGCAAGACGCTGCCCGGTGCCCTGGGACAATCCGTACCCATTGCGAGCCAGGTTACCGCGCTCTACAACATCAATTCCAGCTACGCCCAGTTTCTGCTGAGCGCCCTGCTGCCTGCGGTGTGGCAGATCCTGGTGGTGCTCTATGGCCTGAACGCCCTGGCCCGCACCGATCGCCTCGGGTTGGACTGGACCACCAGAGGGGTCTGGTTCGGCCTCTGGCGTACCCTGCTACCCCACGTGCTCATCGGCTGGGGGTGGGGTCTGGCGTGGAGTCTGCTGCTGTTCAAGGGGCTTGGGTACCCCATGCAAGGCAGTTGGCTGGTGCTGACGGCGGGGCTGGGACTGGCGTCGGCCGCTTGCGTCACCATGGGGGCCTTCTTCTACGCCATCATCCGGGATCCGGCGCGGGCGCTCTCTCTGGCTGGCGCCTACACGGCGCCGGGATTTGCCTTCATGGGGGTCACCTTTCCGGTCACCGCCATGGGTGATGTGGCCCAGTTCTGGCGCAGCCTGCTGCCCATCTCCCACTATGTGGAGCTGCAGATCGGGCAAACCAACTACGGTCAACCGTTGACGGCGGCCCTGCCCCAGCTCGGGGCTCTGCTGCTGTTTCTGCTGCCCCTGCTGCTGGAGGTACACCGCTACCGGACGCCGTCGGGCGCGGCCCTGCCCCATGAGGAGTCCAGGCCATGATGGGATTCTGGGATCTGGTGCGCCTTGAGCTGCGCACCCTCTTGGCGGATCGCGCCATCATGCTGACCCTGTTTGGCGGCGTCTTCTTCTACTCCTTCCTCTACCCCCAGCCCTACCTGCACCAATTGCCCAGGGAAGAGCCCGTGGTGGTGGTCAACGAGGATGGCAGCCAGCTCTCCCGCCAGCTGGAGTTCATAGCCGATGCCACGGCGCAGGTGAAACTGGTGGCCCGTGTCGGTTCGCTCGACGAGGCCCGCCAGATGATGCTGACCGGCAAGGCGAGCGGCATCTTGCACATTCCCCGCCACTTCTATCGGGATCTGATGCTGGGCAGGAGCGTGACCCTGGGTTATGCCGGGGATGCCTCCTACTTCCTGGTCTATGGCACCATTGCCGAAGGGCTGGCCCAGGCGGGGGGCACGCTCGCCGCCCAGGTGAAGGTGGCCAGGCTGTTGAGCCAGGGCGAGGCGCTGCCCCAGGCCGCCATGGGCTGGAACGCGGTGGCCCTCAATGTGCTGCCGGTATTCAACCCCACCATGGGCTATGTGAACTACGTGGTGCCTGCGGTATTCGTGCTGATCCTGCATCAGGTGTTGCTGATGGGGACCGGCATCCTGGGGGCGACCCAGAACCAGCGCAGCCGCCGTGGCGAGTCAGGCTACTGGCAACATGCCCCCGTGCCGGCCTTGTTGCTGGCCCGCACCCTGGTGGTGGGGGTTCTTTTCGTCCTTCCGGTGACCTACTTCTTCGGCTTCTGCTTCGATCACTACGGCATTGCCCGCACCGCTGTACCCGGCGAACTCTGGCTCTTTACCCTGCCGTTCCTGCTGGCCACCACCTGGCTCGGGATCGTGCTCGGCGCCCTGTTCACCCGCCGTGATCTGCCGACCCAGGTGGTGCTTGTCTCCTCTTTGCCGCTGGTCTTCCTGGCCGGCTTTATCTGGCCCCTTGAGCTCATCCCGGCCCCCCTCAACTGGCTGGCCCAGTGGGCCCCGAGCACGCCGGCCATCGAGGGATTCCTGCGCCTCAATCAGATGGGGGCCGACTTTGCCCAGGTCTCCCGCTACTGGTGGCAGTTGTGGGGACTGGCGCTGCTGTATGGCGCTCTGGCGTGCTGGTTGCTCCGCTGGCGTCAACCGTGCCCTGCAACGCGGCCGGATGATGGGGCGACAGCGTCTTCCACCGACTAGGCCCCTTGCAACAACACGGTCAGCCACTGGGCTGACCGTGTTGCCATTCACAGGGATCATGGCTGACTCAGACCCGGATCGCCGATGGCATAGATCTGGCCGCACGCCTCCTGGTCGGTGAGCAGTTGCAAACCCCGTATCGCCACATCCTGGCGCCTGACCAGGCCATGCCTCTCTTGCCCCTGGCTCAGGATGGCCTGACCCGTGGGCTCCCCATCCTGCAACCCTGCGGGGCGTAAAATGGTCCACTCAAGGGTGCTGGTCTGCAGCCAGCTTTCCGCCAGGCTCTTGAGGCGTACCTCGTGTCCGAAGGCGGCGCGAGCCCGCTCGGGCAGGTATTGCCAGCTGTCGCCACAACCGAGGGAGGTGACAAGCAGCAGGCGGCTGAGCCCGACGCGCTCCATCTCGTCGATCACATGGCGGTTGCCCTGATAATCCACCGGTGCACTCTGGCGAAAGCTGCCGAGGGTGGAGACTACCCGGGCATCCCTGTCCGCCAAGCGGCAAGCCTGGGCCACGGCCTGGGGGTCCAGGGCATCCCCGATGACGACCTCGACTCCCAGGGTATGCAGCTCGCTGGCCATGTCGGCATGGCGCACCAGGGCAACGACCCTGTGGCCCAGTTGCAGTGCGTGGTCGGTGAAGGCGCGGCCCAGTCCGCGACTGGCACCGAAGATGAGTGTGGTTGGCATGACAGGCCCTCTCGAACAAAAGAGCAAGCCTAGAGCCTGGATGGCTCTCTGTAAATGAGAGTGGTTTTTATTTGTGAGGTGCAGGGGATATGAAGGGCCGGACATCAGGGACGCCGGCCCGACGGGATCAACCGTTGTAATGGCCGATGCTGGGACGGCGGCTGGGTCCGCTCAGGTGGATGTCCACCGGATTGAACGCCTTGATCGCCTCATAGCTGAAATCACCGATGGCCTGATGCAGGCTCTGGGGGCTGTGGTTGGTGATGATGATGACGCTTTTGGACAGGTTGCGACGACGGCGCAGCAGGTGGCCGAGGAAGCTGGACTGACTCTCCGCCATCTTGGCGCGGTTGGCTGCCACCTCGTCGATGATCAGCAGGTCCACCTCTTCCAGGGCGCGGCGGTACTGGTTGCGCTCCTCCTGATCCTGGATGACGTTGAAGAAGAGCCTGTCCACGATGGAGGCCCACTGCTGGAAGATCACCGACTTCTGGTGGCGCGCGATCAACTCGTGGGCCACGGCACCCGCCAGGGTGGATTTGCCGGTGCCGTAATCGCCGTAGATCAGCATGCAGCCCCCGCCGCTCTTCTCCCAGTGCTCGAAACCGCTGATGAAGTAGCGGGCTGTCTCGATGGGGTATTGCAGGGCCGGGTCACCGGAATCCATCTTGTCGAAGATCCAGTCCGGATTGAGGTCGGCCTGGGCGATCAGCTTCTGGATCCGCTCCTGGCGGGCGGCCTTCTGCAACTCGCGCACTTCGGCATTGGCCTTGGCGTCGTACTCCTTGCGCAGGGTCTCGTAGTCGTACTGGCTGCCGCCGGTTGCGGCCCGCAGTCGGAGAATACGTTGCTGCAGGCTGCTGACGTGACGCTTGAGCTCGGGATCATGAGCCCGTTGCTCCTGTCTCGCCTTGGCGATTTTCTGGCGTTTGGCCTCGATCTCTTCCAGTGCCTGGCGCATCGGGTCGTGCGGATCTGTCATGGAATTCTCCTTCTGCTAGGGCTATGGCTGGATGGGCAGGGGGTCAATAGTGCACTTCGTGGCCGCCTGGTATCAATCATTCTCCGGCTCCTGAGCTTGTGCCAGCCGTTTGGCCTCATCGATCATCTCTTGCGCCCGGCGGCTCC
>NZ_CAWMFQ010000125.1:4644-17769 GCF_963866995.1 Aeromonas sp. ZOR0002
CACGGTCGCCGGGCGGCGGGCGTAGCGCCGACTCTTGAGGGCCCGAATAAATTTCAACATCCACTGGTGCTGGGAGTCGAACACCTCGGGGCGGCCGAGCCAGTAGGCGATGAATTCCCCGAGATCCTCTTCGCTGTAGCTGGCATCGATCACCCCGCACAGGCGTGCGAGAGCAGGCAGTTCTTCGTCCGGACGCCACTGCAGGTGCATCTGGAACGGGCGTGCCGGCAGGGGGCTGCGCACCCGCTGGCTCAGCAACGGCAACTGGAAAGGGCACTGGTGGTAGTGCTCACTGTCAGCCTGGGCCTCGACCTGAAGCAGTTCGGCCTCCATCAGCTCGTCGAGCAGTTCGGTCAGCTGGCGAGCGTTGACCTGATAGCTGAAACCACCGGGATTGCCCGGATCGACGACAGCCAGTGCCCGGCCAAGCTCGGGATAGTTGAGTCGGGCCAGCCGATTTTCCAGCACCAAGCGGCGCAGTTGCAGGGTATAGAGGCTGCGGGCCGGATGGGAGAGTCTGGGATGGGCGAGGGCGCTGTATTCGGCTGGCGTCATGGTCTGCTTCACGATCTGGAGTGGAGGGCATTATCCATCATGGCGGTGCCTCATACAATTCATGGTGCCGACCTGCGAGAGAACGGCTGCCGGGCGACGGTTGCCGACCATCTCTGCGCAAGGGGGCGAGCAAAATAGTCGGACCATTTCAAACGCTTGGCAGATATCAAGGCCAGCCCGGCTCGCTGCTCGACAATATTGTGTGGCGGTATCCAGCGCCCATGATCTAGTCTTAATGCTCAAATAACCATTTGACTAATAAGAGCTTTGTCAAGATGTCAAAAGCCGGACTACGGATCTTGGTGGTAGAAGACGAAGCGGTTTTTCGCCACTCACTGGTATCTTATCTCGAGCACGACGGGGCCTGCGTCTTTCAGGCAGAAGACGGGATTGAGGGGCTCTCTGCCGCAGCGCTCTATCGTCCCGATGTGGTGTTGTGTGATCTGAACATGCCGAACATGGATGGCCATGAGGTGATTGCCTGCCTCACCGCCCGCTATCCACAGGTGCCCGTCATCGTCATCTCCGGTCAGGATCAGATGGCTGCGATCGAGCGTGCGCTGCGGGCGGGGGCCAGGGACTTCTTCATCAAACCGGTGAAGGACTATGAGCAGATCCGCCGCAGCATCGAGCAATGCCTGACAAACCTCGGGCATCAGAGCCAGCAGCTGGAGCTGATGGAACACATCGACTTCTTCCGTGGCCACGATCTGGCGAGCAGCCGGCTGCTCTCCTGGTTGGCGCCCCCTGGCATGCAGGAGTGGGGGCCCTGGCAGGTCACCTTTGCCGGCATGGGCAATCTCTTCATCCCGGATACCTTCAAACTGGACGACAAGCTGCTGGTACTGGTGATGGAATTGCCCATCCTCGGTGTGGATGCGGCCTTCTGTGGTGCCTTGGTGCGATCCCTGATGAACGGCCCCTATCGCCAATACCAGCAACAGGAGAGCCTGCTGTTGACCCAGCCACACCGATTGCTGGATTACCTCAATCTGCAACTGCTGGAGTCGGGCCTGCGTCACTCCTTTGCCATGGCGGCCCTGCTGTTCGATCAGGAAGATGGGCTGCTTTTTGCAAATGCCGGGCTCACCTCACCTCACTGGTTGATGCGTGCAGGGGGGTTGCCGCTCGGCTTGATGCGCAGCAGTCGCTACACGTTGCACAGGCGAAGCTGGCACGAGCCCTTTGATCTGCAGTTTCGCAGTGACAGCGGCAGCGCCCTGACGATGCAGGTTCGTCACCACTGACGCAGTGAAGTGAACACATGCAAACAGGGCGCCCATGGGCGCCCTGTTTGGTCTCTGCTATCCTAACCGGTCAAACGGTCGCGGAGTGCAGTTTCTGCTCTTGTTCTTCGGGCTCTTTGGCCGGGCCTTCGGCACCGTGCATCCAGTAGACCAGGCGGTTGGCCATGGTCAGCAGGATGAGGGCGCTGATCACGGCGGCCAGTGCGATGCCACCGAAGATGGCCATGGCACCGGATTCGCCGACGAAGGAACCGATGAAGCCGGCGGCATAGTTGGCCAGGGCCACGAAACCGAACCAGGCACCCATCATCAGGGAGGCCAGGCGCAGCGGAGCCAGCTTGGTCACCATGGAGAGACCGATGGGGGAGAGGCAGAGCTCGCCCAGGGTATGGAACAGGTAGGCACCGACCAGCCAGAACATGGAGGTCTTGACGGCCTGATCACCACCTTGCTCCAGCACGGCACCGATCATGAACAGGAAGCCGACGGCCAGGAACAGCAGGCCCATGGCGAATTTCACCGGGGAGTTCGGCTCTTTCTTGCCGAGCTTGATCCAGATGGCGGCCACGACAGGGGCCAGGGTGATGATGAAGAAGGGGTTCAGGGACTGGAACCAGGCGGTCGGCACTTCGAAGCTGCCGATCATGCGGTCGGTATACTCCTGGGCATACAGGTTCATCAGACCACCGGCCTGCTCGAAGCCGGCCCAGAAGATGATGGTGAACAGGCCCAGTACCAGGATCACCTTGATGCGATCCACTTCCTGTTTGGTCAGGGGCGCTTTTTGCTCCTTGGAGCGCTGCAGGGCGGCACGCTGGGCTGCGGGCACACGGCCGATGTCACCAAGGAAACGCTGGGCCATGGTGGCCTGCACGACCAGGGAGAGCAGCATGCCGATACCGGCGCTGACGAAGGCGGCTTGCCAGCCATAGGCGGTGGCGGCGGCGCCGCAGATCACGCCGGCCAGCAGGGAGCCCAGGTTGATGCCCATGTAGAAGATGGTGAAGGCGCCGTCACGACGGTGATCCCCTTCTTTATACAGGTCGCCCACCATGGTGGAGATGTTCGGTTTGAACAGGCCGTTGCCCACGATCAGCAAGCCAAGGCCGGCATAGAAGACGGTGTTGACCATGTCAGGGAACATGGCGTGAGGCAGTGCCAGGGTAAACTGGCCGGCGGCCATCAGCACGGCACCGAACAGGATGGCACGGCGCTGGCCCAAGAAGGTATCGGCGAGCCAGCCGCCGATGATGGGGGTGATGTAGACCAGACCGGTATAGATGCCGTACAGCTTGAGGGCGTCGGCCTGGGTCCAGCCCATGCCACCGTTGGCGGTCAGGTCGGTCAGATAGAGGACGAGCACTGCACGCATGCCGTAATAGGAGAATCTCTCCCACAGTTCGGTACTAAAGAGCAAAAAAAGCCCTTTAGGGTGACCTAAAAAGGTCCCTTTGGACGGGTTATTCATTGGAACTTCCACCTGTGTCTTATATTTTTTTAGAAATTTTATGCAAGGGCTAGGAACAAGCCTTAATCCTTATAGAACAAGCGACTTTAAATTACAATATTATGATTTAGCGATATTTTATCTATCAATGGTTGAATATTTGTTTATAAAATGAAAAAGGGCATCGAATGATGCCCAGTTTTTTATTCTGCTTATCTTGTAAATATTCAGAGATTACAGCTCTTTGGCAAACTGCTTCAGCCAGCTGGTGAATTCTTTGCTGAGTTCCCGATGGCGCACGGCGTATTCCACATTGGCCTTCATGTAACCGAGCTTGCTGCCGCAATCGTGGCTGCGTCCCTTCATGAAGTAGGCATTGACCTGCTCCTTTTCCATCAGCATGGCGATGGCATCGGTCAGCTGGATCTCGTCGCCGGCGCCGGCCGGGGTTTTTTCCAGCAAGGGCCAGATATTGGCCGAGAGCACATAGCGACCGACCACGGCCAGGTTGGACGGGGCTTCATCCCGGGGCGGCTTCTCGACGATGGCCTGCATCGGCAGGGACATGCCTTCGCTCAGGGCCTCCCCCTTGATGTCGGCGATGCCGTATTTGTCCACTTCGCTCTCGGGGACGGCTTCCACCATGATCTGGCTGATCTGCTCCTCTTCGAACAGATGCACCATCTCCGCCAGGTTGTCCTGCTTCAGATCGCTGGCCACCTCGTCGATGAGCACATCCGGCAGCAGCACGGCGAAGGGTTGATCCCCGATGAGGGGGCGGGCACACAGTACTGCATGGCCCAGGCCTTTTGCTTCCCCTTGACGCACGTGCATGATGGTCACGTCTTTGGGACAGATGTGCTGAACCTCTTCCAGCAGTTGGCGCTTAACCCGCTTCTCCAGGGTCGCTTCCAGCTCGAAGCTTTTGTCGAAGTGGTTCTCGATGGAGTTCTTGCTTGAATGGGTCACCAGGATGATCTCCTTGATGCCGGCGGCGATGGCTTCGCGCACCACATACTGGATCAGCGGCTTGTCGACCACGGGCAGCATCTCCTTGGGGATGGCCTTGGTGGCGGGCAGCATGCGGGTACCCAGACCGGCAACGGGGAGAACGGCCTTGCGAACAACGAGCGGTGTCTTTTTCATGGAGTGAGTCCGAAGATACAAAGTGGGCTCATGATACCCGAAGAAAAATAGGGCAGCCACAGGCTGCCCTCGGGATGATAGGGATTCAAACCGGTTACTTGACGATAATCATGTCCCGGTTTGCTTCCAGCGTGGCCGATCCGATGCCACTGACGTCCGCCAGTTGATCGACGGAGGTGAACTTGCCCTGCTTCTCTCTGTGGTCGATGATGGCCTGTGCCTTCTTCTCGCCAATGCCCTTCAGGGCGGTGAGCTCGCCGGCACTGGCGGTATTGAGATTGATCTTGCCGCTCTCCTTGACTTGGGTGGTGGCCACAGGCTTGGTCGCCGCCTTGTCGGCGGCCAGCAGAGGTTGGCTCAACAGGGGGAGGCAGCCCAGCAGCAGTGCGGCGATCAGGGTTTTCTTGTTCATGTTTCACATCCTTATGAATCTGCCTTAGTGGCATATTTATCATTAGCTGTGTTGCGCCACTTTTTGTCTGTCAGTTTTGACACTGTATAAGTCAGTGCAAACGGCTATAAGCCGAAGATACTCACTCGGTTACACTGACCAACCCTTTGAGCGAGAACTCTTTTCCATGTATCTACCCGCCATTTCCGAACTGGAGCCCATCGCCCGCGCCGCCGGTGAGGCCATCATGTCCATCTACAGCCAGCCCTTTGCGGTGGAGTACAAGCAGGACGAGAGCCCGCTGACGGCTGCGGACAAGGGGGCCCACGAGGTGATCGTTCAGGCGCTGGCCCGTCTCACTCCCGATATCCCGGTGTTGTCGGAAGAGTCCTCCCCCGAGGTGATGGCTGCGCGACTCGGCTGGTCCCGTTACTGGCTGGTGGATCCTTTGGATGGCACCAAGGAGTTTGTCTCCCGCAACGGCGAGTTCACGGTGAATATCGCCCTGATTGAACAGGGGACCCCGCGCTGGGGGCTGGTCTATGCCCCGGTACTGGACAAGCTCTGGTATGGGGGCAAGGGGATTGGCGCCTGGCGTGTGGCCGATGGCAGGCACGAGACCATCCAGACCCGTCCTCATGACGCTGGGCAAGTGTGGCGCGTGGTGGGCAGTCGCAATCACCTGTCGCAGGAGACACTCGAGTATCTGGCCCGTTTTGGCGAACTGGAGCGGGGCGAGATCGAGCTGGTTTCCATGGGCAGCTCTCTGAAGTTTTGCATCATTGCCGAGGGGGAGGCCGAGCTTTACCCGCGGCTCGCACCGACCTGCGAGTGGGATACGGGGGCTGCTCAGGCGGTACTGGAAGGGGCGGGGGGCAGCGTCACCCAGCTCGATGGTTCGCCGCTTTGCTACAACAAGCCCGATATCCTCAATCCCTGGTTTGTGGCCAGGGCATGAGTCAGAAGATGCAAAAAGGCCGGACAGTGTCCGGCCTTTTTCTTG
Organism: Aeromonas sp. ZOR0002; assembly: GCF_963866995.1. Lineage (NCBI taxonomy): Bacteria > Pseudomonadati > Pseudomonadota > Gammaproteobacteria > Aeromonadales > Aeromonadaceae > Aeromonas > Aeromonas sp. ZOR0002. Next base: position 10,434 of record NZ_CAWMFQ010000125.1, read on the forward strand.
TCAGCCTTGATGGGCTCAGAAGACTTTCTTGAACGGTTTGATGGTCACCCTGGCGTAGACCCCTGCCGCAACATAGGGGTCCGCATCGGCCCAGGCCTGGGCGTCGGCCTGGCTGGCAAAGTCGGCGATGACGGTGCTGCCGGTGAAGCCCGCATCGGCCGGATCCTCGGCATCGATGGCCGGGTTCGGGCCGGCCGTCAGCAGTCGGCCCTCATCCTGCAAGGCTTGCAGGCGGGCCAGGTGGGCAGGGCGTGCCAGCTTGCGCTGGGGCAGGCTGCCCGCGACATCTTCGGAGTAGATCAGATACCACATGGAACAATCCCTTTCTGGTTGCGGTTATTTTTTCTGTTCTGCGTTCTGCTCGGCCGGCATGTGGCGATAGAGATAGACGCCGCTGAGCAGGGTGAAGACCAGGGTCATGCCCAGCAGGCCGAACACCTTGAAGTTGACCCACATCTCCTGGGAGAGGTTGAAGGCCACGTAGAGGTTGAGCAGACCGCACAGGGTGAAGAAGCCGACCCAGCCGAGATTGACGTTGTCCCAGACCCGGTCGGGGGCTTGGAGCTCCTTGGCCAGCATCTGCTTGATGAGGTTCTTGCCAAAGCCATAGCGGCCGATGAGCAGGGCGAGGGCAAAGAGCATGTTGATGACGGTCACCTTCCACTTGATAAAGGCATCGTCGTGGAAGAAGACGGTGAGGCCGCCGAAGAAACCGACCAGCACGAAGGTGAACAACTGCATCTTCTCGACCCGGCGATAGCGAAGCCAGCTGTACAGGAGTTGCAGGCCGGTGACGACCACCAGGGCGCCAGTGGCGGTGTAGATGTCGTAAAACTTGTAGACCGCGAAGAAGACGATCAGGGGGATGAACTCGATAAACTGCTTCATGCTGGGCTCTAACCTCAAAATTTCACTCAGTGTACCTGCCCGTCAGACAACGGCAAATGAATAAGACCGTCCATTCTGCAGGCAGTTCTTTCCCGGGTCGGCGGGTTACTCGAACAGCTGGCTGGCAATGTGGTTGCCAAGGCGCACCTGATCGTCCAGCAATACGCGTATGTCTGCTTCCTCGATGAGGGGGTTGAGCAGGACGGCGCGCAGCAGCGTGAGCGGTTGCTCGCCATAGCGGGAGACTGCGCGCTGGGTGCGTGAGACGAAGCTGTGCCCTTCGGCTCGCTGGGCTTTTTGCAGGGCGACGTTGAAGAGATTGATCTGTTCGTTGGCCGCCACATCGGGCAGCTGACCTTGCAGGTGGGGCGGAATGCACCGGTAGGAGAGCAGGTTCATTACAGGTGCCGACATCAGCTCGAAGGCGGGGCTGGCGTCGATGAGCGCGGCCATTCGCCGCGCCCTGTCGTAGTTGGCGTCGATGAGTTGGGCATAACCCTGCTGCCCCAGCATCTGGAAGGCGGCATCCAGATAGAGCGCGTTGGCGGGACGGGTCCCCTCCAGAGTGAAGCGCCCCTGATCGAAGGAGGTGGCGCGGATGGCGTAGGGAGCCTCGCGCTTCACCGTCATCATCAGGTCCGGTTGGCGGCAGAGCAGCATGCCGGTACCGAGCGGGACCAGCAACTGCTTGTGACCGTCAAGGGTGACGGTATCGGCGTGCTCTATCCCCGTAAGCAATCCCTGATAGCGGGGCGAGAAGAGGGTCGGACCACCCCAGGCCGCGTCCACGTGGAAGTGGATTTGCTCGCGCCGGGCGATGGCGGCCAGTTCCGGCAGCGGGTCGACGGAGCCAAAATCCGTGCTGCCAGCCACGCCGACCAGCGCCAGCACCTTGAGCTTCTGCTCCCTGCATTGTTGAAGGGCCTGTTCCAGTGCCGCCAGACTGAGCCGGTTGTGCTCGTCGGTGTCGAGACGCCAGACGCTGCGAGCCCCGAGTCCCAGCAGGTCCATCCCCTTGTCGAAGGAGTAGTGCATCAGCCGCGAGCCCAGAATGACGGCGCCGCGATAGCCCTGCTCGGCGAGGGCGAACAGGTTGTCGCCACAGGCCCGGTTGCGGGCCAGCCAGAGGGCGGTGACGTTGGCGATGGTACCGCCACTGGTCATGACGCCGAGGGCTGCATCCTTGGCATGCATCTGGGCTGCATAGAAGGCGTCGTCCTGGCGGTAGACCAGACGGTGCAGCTTGGCCAGCACTTCCCGCTCCAGAAAGCTCAGCAAACGGGAGGACTCCATCTTCATCGGGTTCTGGTTGAGCATCACCAAGAGCCGGGAGAGCTCGGCGGTGAAGGCTGGCAGCGGCGCCGTCATGTGTCCCATGTAGCGGGGAGAGGTGAGGTGCGATGCCCCGGGTACCAGGGTGGCGAGCCGTGCCAGATAGTCCCGGGGAGAGATGCCGATGGCGGGCATGCACGACTGATCGAGCTGGTGGGTGAAGCTGCCCCGCTGATAGGGGGCCTGACTGTCGTCGGAATGATGGAAATGCTCCAGCAGGGCCGTCATGGCCTTGCCGAAATCAGGATCCGGTTGTGTAAACAGTTCAGTGAGCTTCATCGGGTTCTCCAGACCAGATTGTCGGGCAGACGCGGCCATCCGCATGGGTGGCGTCGGCGGCAGAGCATACACCAAAGGGGCGGGGGGCACAGCCATCTCTGGCCCTCCCTCATCTTCGCCCCTTTATTTTCAGCTAACACTTGTAGCCTGAAACGTCGGCCGCTAGAGTGGGCCGGTAATGGGTTGGAGGTAATGATGGATGTGACGGGGTACTCCCCACGGGAAGAGTGGGCGAATCGCCTCAGCCATGGGCTGGGGCTGCTGCTGGGCGGACTGGGACTGGTCTTGCTGCTGCACAAGGGGTGGGATCAGGGGCCCAGGGTACTGCTGAGCTACGGCGTCTACGGTGCCAGCCTGGTATTGCTCTATCTCGCCTCGACGCTCTACCACAGCGTGAGCTCGGTGGCGGCCAGACGCTGGAGCAAGCTGTTCGATCACTGCGCCATCTATCTGCTGATCGCCGGCACTTATACCCCCTTCCTGCTGGTGGCGCTCGATACGCCGCTGGCGCAAGGACTGATGGTGGTGATCTGGGGGCTGGCCCTGGCGGGGGTCGTGTTCAAACTGATCTTCATCAATCGCTTCAAGAAGGTGTCGCTATTTACCTATCTGATGCTGGGCTGGCTGTCGCTGGTGGTCATCTACCAGCTCTATCTGCATCTGGATGGTACCGGGCTCCTGCTGCTGGGGCTGGGTGGTCTCATCTACAGCCTGGGAGTGATCTTCTATGTGGCCAAGCGCATTCCCTACAACCACGCCATCTGGCACCTGTTTGTGCTGGGTGGCAGTCTGTGCCACTTCATGGCCATTTATGGCTACATCTGATGGCTAACCCTTAATTGGTATTTTTGTGCTCATGAAAGCCTGAATTCGTGCGGCACCCCACAGTTGCCCCCTTCGTTTGCTGACAAGCTAGTGCCAGTTCAGTTTGGAAAGGATGCAAACGATGAGTGAGATCGCGCTTTCCATCAGCATGCTGTCGCTGGTGGCAGTGCTGGGGCTCTGGCTGGGAAACTGGCGGGTCTATGGCGTGGGTTTGGGTATTGGCGGGGTGCTGTTCGGCGGCATCATAGTGGGCCACTTCGCCGGCTTGTCCGGGTTGAAGCTGGATGAGCAAACACTTCATTTTATTCAGGAATTCGGCCTGATCCTGTTCGTCTACACCATAGGCATCCAGGTCGGTCCCGGCTTCTTCTCCTCCTTACGCAGTTCGGGCCTCAAGCTCAATGGCTTCGCGGCCCTGCTGGTTCTGCTCGGCTGTCTGGTGGCGGCAGCGTTGCACCAGCTGTTCGATGTACCGCTGCCGGTGATCCTCGGGGTCTTTTCCGGGGCAGTGACCAATACCCCGTCCCTGGGGGCTGGCCAGCAGATCCTGGCGGAGCTCGGGGCGGATCCTGGATCCACCGGCCTGATGGGGATGGGCTATGCGGTGGCCTACCCGTTCGGGATCTGCGGCATCCTGCTCACCATGTGGCTCATCCGGATGTTCTTCCACATCAAGATCGAGGAGGAGGCGGTCGCTTTCGAGCAGCAGGCTGGCAAGACCAAGGAGAGTCTGCAAACCATCAACATTGCCGTGCGCAATCCCAATATGCATGGCCTGATGCTCCGCGAGATCCCGAGTCTGGACGAGGCGGACGTCATCTGCTCCCGACTCAAGCGTGGCGACGAGCTGATGGTGCCAAAGCCCGACTCGCGCATCGAACTTGGCGACCTGCTGCACCTGGTGGGGGAGCGCCATGCCCTGCACAAGGTGCTGCTGGTGCTTGGAGAGGAGGTAGACACCTCCCTCTCCACCCGCGGGACCGATCTGCGGGTCGAGCGGGTGGTGGTCACCAATGAGCAGGTGCTCGGAAAGCGGATCCGCGATCTCGACATCAAGCAGAAATACGATGTGGTCATCTCGCGCCTGAATCGGGCCGGCATCGAGCTGGTGCCGACCAGTCAGACCAGTCTGCAGTTCGGTGACATCCTGAACCTGGTGGGGCGGCTCGATGCCATCGAGGCGGTCACCAGCGTGGTGGGCAACGTGCAGCAGAAACTGCAGCAGGTGCAGATGCTGCCCGTCTTCATCGGCATCGGGTTGGGGGTATTGCTCGGATCCATTCCCTTCTACCTGCCGGGATTCCCGGCGGCGCTCAAGCTGGGGCTGGCAGGGGGACCGCTGGTGGTGGCGCTCATCCTGTCTCGTATCGGCAGCATCGGCAAGCTCTACTGGTTCATGCCGCCGAGCGCCAACCTGGCGCTGCGGGAAATAGGCATAGTGCTCTTCCTGGCGGTGGTGGGGTTCAAGTCCGGGGCTGGCTTCATCGACACCCTGATCAACGGCGACGGTCCCGCATGGATGATGTACGGTGTGGCAATCACCCTCATCCCGCTGCTGCTGGTGGGTGTGCTGGCACGCCATTATGGCAAGCTCAACTACCTCACGCTGTGCGGTCTGCTGGCCGGCTCGATGACGGATCCTCCCGCTCTGGCATTTGCCAACGGTATGCACCCCACCAGTGGTGCCAGCGCACTCTCTTACGCGACCGTCTACCCCCTGGTGATGTTCCTGCGGATCATCTCGCCCCAGCTGCTGGCCATCCTGCTCTGGGCCGGTGTCTGACACCTCACGAGACGGGAGCCGATGAGGCTCCCGTCTTCGTTTTGTCACAATTGATGCTATTGATTTAATTAATTTTATTCATCTTCGGCGTCCCTTCGTTTTCACCCCGAAACCCGGCTTCATTTCGGTCTGTTCATTCGATTTTTCTCACTGGTTTATGGCCTGATAAACGGGCACATTGGAGGCTGGAGCAATATGCCCTTCGATATTTCAGGAGAAACCATGAGCAATCAGCGCATCGTATTGGATCAGGATGTCGTCGTTACCCACTTGCAAGGCAAAATGTATCTGGTCGCCGCCGACGGGAGCCAGAGACTCGTTGCAGAAGGCGATGTACTGCCCAAGGATGCGGTATTGCTTGCGCCCGAAGGGGCCAGCTTCCAGGGAGGGGAGACCACGTTCACCCTGGGTTCCGGCGAGCGCCCCGAAGAGGGTGACGCCGTGCTGGCGAATGCGGGTACGCCCGATGACATCGCCGCCTTGCAGCAAGCGATTCTGGACGGAACCGACCCCACCAAGGCATTCGAAGCGTCGGCGGCGGGCGGAGCCCCGGCCGCAGGCAATGCGGGGGGCGTGGCTGGTGCCAGCGGCAACGGCGGTTTCGTCACCATCGATCGTACCGGTGATGCAACCATCTCCAGTGCAGGCTTTGACAGCGCGAACCCGGCTGGCGCGGCGCCGCTGGTGGATGCGCAAAGCAGCGAGGATGAGCTGGTCGACCTCACCGCTCCCGTCATCACCGTCTCTGCCCCCGACAACACCAATGATCGGACGCCGACCCTGACCGGTACCACGGATGCCCCCGCTGGCAGCACGGTGACCCTGGTGGTGACCGATGCCAACGGCAATCAGCAGACCCTGACCGCGACGGTACAACCGGATGGCAGCTTCAGCGTGGATGTCACCACACCGCTGGCCGAAGGGGGCTATCAGGTGACGGCTTCCGTGACCGATCCGGCCGGCAACACCGGCACCGCGACCGATGATGGCAGCGTGGACACTACGGCTCCGATCGTGACGGTGAATGCACCGGACAATACCAATGACAACACTCCGACCATCACGGGTACCACGGACGCCGCCCCCGGCAGCACGGTGACCCTGACGGTGACCGATGCCAACGGCAATCAGCAGACCCTGACCGCCACGGTACAACCGGATGGCAGTTACAGCGCGGATGTCGTGACACCGTTGCCGGATGGGGGCTATGACGTGACGGCCAGCGTGACTGATCCTGCTGGCAACAGAGGCACGTCGAGCGACGATGGTAGCGTGGACACCACGGCGAACATCACGGTGAGCCTGGATGACGTGAACGCGGCCAATGTGGCCAACACGCCCATCAGCGGCACCTCCGATGTTGGCCCGGGTCGTACCGTGACCCTGGTGATCAGCGATGCCACCGGTAAGAGCGTGACAGTCACTGCCGTCACCGATGCCGACGGCAACTACCAGACCAGCGCCGATCTGAGCGGGCTGGCGGATGGCAACCTGACCGTGGTGGCCAGCGTTACCGACGCGGCGGGCAACCCGGCCAGCGCCACCGACGACACCACCTTGCTCGACACCACGCCACCGGATGCCAGCATCACCCTGGATGGCAACATCACCCCTGACGACGTGATCAACGCGGCCGAGTCCAAGCAGGACATCGCCGTGACCGGTCGCGTGGGTGGCGACGTGAAAGAGGGCGACACCGTCACCCTGACCGTCAATGGCAAGGCCTTCACCGGTCTGGTCTTGGCCGACAAGACGTTCAGCATCAATGTGCCGGGTAGCGACCTGGTGGCCGATGGGGACAAGGTGATCGACGCCAAGGTCACCACCACCGACGCGGCGGGCAACAGCACCACCGTGACCGATACCGAGGGTTACAGCGTCGACACCCAGGGTCCGAGCGTGGTGGTCAACATCGTTGACGACAAGCTGACCGTGGGCGAGACCAGCGACGTCACCTTCACCTTCAGCGAGCAGGTCAAAGACTTCGAGGTGGGCGACCTGACGGTAGAGGGCGGCACCGTGACCGGGCTGACTAGCTCCGATGGCGGCAAGACCTGGACCGCGACCTTCACTCCGGATGCGCACTTCACGGGCACCGCCAGCGTGACCGTGAAGGAGAACAGCTACACCGATCTGGCGGGCAACAAGGGGACCGGCGGCAGCGACAGTGCGGCCATCGACACCGAGGCGACCGGTGCCCCGACCGTGGTCATCACCGAAGACGTGAAC
>NZ_CAWMFQ010000126.1:0-1080 GCF_963866995.1 Aeromonas sp. ZOR0002
CTGGGCATTGCGAAACACCCCGACGTAAGAGAGCGGCGCGCCCGCCATCACGGCGCGGGCGGCGGGAATGTCCACGTAGCGCGGGCTTTTCGCCACAAAGATGAGGCCGCCGAACACGGCGCCCGCCTGATGGGCGGCGGCGGCGTCCTCGGGACGAGTCAGGCCGCACACCTTGTTCTGGCCGAGCACCAGCTTGCGCACCGCGGCCTCCAGATCCGGCTCCGCCATGAGGGAAGAGCCCACCAGGAAGCCCTTGGCGTGGTGGCGCAGGGCCGCCACCTGGGCGCGGTGGTTGATGCCGGATTCGCTGATCACCACCCGATCCCCCGGGATCCTGGCGGCCAGCTGCCGGGTGCGGGCAAGATCGACGCTCAAATCCCGCAGATCCCGGTTGTTGATGCCAATCACCGGGGCGCCGAGGTCGATGGCGCGGGTCAGCTCCTCCTCGTTGCTCACCTCGGTGAGCACCCCTAGACCTAACTCTTTCGCCACGTTGAACAGGGCGCGATACCCCTCGTCGGTGAGCACGGAGAGCATCAGGAGGATGGCGTCCGCCTGATAGTGGCGGGCCAGATAGACCTGATAGGGGTCAATCATGAAGTCCTTGCAGAGCACCGGCTGCTGGACGCGGCCCCGTACCCGGGGCAGGAAGGCGAAATCCCCCTGGAAGAACTTCTCGTCCGTCAGCACCGAGATGGCGGTGGCGTAGTGGCCATAGATGTCGGCGATGGCCTCCGGGCTGAAGTCGTTGCGGATCAAGCCCTTGGAGGGGGAGGCCTTCTTGCACTCCAGAATGAAGCGGGTGGAGCCTTTGCGCAGATCCCCCTCGAAGTCCCGATCGCTCGGGGTCAGCGCGTCCTGGAAGCTCGCCAGGGGCTGGCTCTCCTTGCGGGCGGCGACCCACTCCTGCTTGGCCGCCACGATCTTGCCGAGGATGGTCTGGCTGATGGAGGCCATGTTCAGAAAGGCGTGGGGAGCAATGACATCTGACATCTCGTTATCCTTGCGAAGCTGGCTGTTGCCCGTCGGGCGTTCTGGGTGAGTGCCCCTGGGGCACGCTGTGGTGGTAGCTGACTGTGA
>NZ_CAWMFQ010000127.1:0-20257 GCF_963866995.1 Aeromonas sp. ZOR0002
CTGCCAGCCTGGCTAAGCCAGTCGTCAGGCACGGGTTCGCCCCGCTCCCGGCCCTGCCACTCTGTCTGCAGGCGCTGCACCAGTGGCACCTGGTCGGCGAGCTGCCGCTCGGTCCAGCGGTTCTGCTCGCGCAGCAGTGTCAGGAGGGCGGGATCCTGGCGGCTGTCGTCACGCCAGCCACCATAGGGATCGAGGCGGGCTATCTCCCCCTTCATCAGTTGCGGGCGCTCGGGGATGAGGGGCGCGGCCTCCAGGGTTGCCTCAGGCAGGGGAGAGGCGGGGACCGGCGTGGCCAGCAGGCTGGCCAGGATCAGTAAGCTGTGCATCAGATCCCCACGAAGGTGTAGCGCAGGCTGGCACTCAGGGTGCGGCCGCTCTGGGTGAAGAGGGAAGCATCGGTCCCGGCTTCCAGCCCGGCCACATCCTGATAGCGGGTGTAGCGGGTGTCGAACAGGTTGTCGAGCTTGAGGTTGACCTTGAGGGCGTCGGTGACCAGCCAGTCGGCCGTCAGGGCGAAACTGAGCCAGCCGGCACTTTCGAGGCAGTCCCCCTGGCGGCCGGTCAGGCTGTTGCCGCAGGTGGGCACCCGGCTCATGGCAGCGGCATAGTCCGCCTCAATACCCAGGCTCCACTCATTGGCCTGATAGCTCAGACGGGTGTTGCCCTCGAGGGGCGTCAGGGTGCGCAGCGCTTCACCTTTGTTGTCCTCGCCATCGACCCAGCCGAGTTTGGTGGCGAGCTCCCACTCCTGGGTCAGCCAGTAGCTGGCGGCGAGTTCGGCCCCCCAGGTTTCGGCCTTGGCGACGTTGCGATATTGGCGCAGGATGACGCCATCGCTCAGGCGCAGCCCCACCTCGCGCCAGTCGATGAAGTTGTAGTAGCGGTTGTAGAAGAGCGCTGGCTTGATGCTCCAGTTGTCCCCCTCGCCACTCAGCCCCCACTCGATGCTGTGGCTGGTCTCCTCCTTGAGCCCGGTGTTGGCGATGATCTCGAAGGGTGGCAGAGCGAAGTAGTGGGGGATGTTGCCGTACACCTTGTCGTAGGAAGGTGCCCGGAACCCGTTGGCATAGCTGAGCCAGCTGCGCCACTGGTCGTTGAAGCGGTAGCTGGTGGCCAGGCTCGGGGAGAGGTGCCAGCTGTGGTTGCTGTCGTGGCTGCCGTCCAGCGGCGTGAGCCACTGGTGATCCATGCGCAGGGTGGGGGTGAACTGCCACTGGCCCAGGCTGGCCACGTCGCCGAGCCAGACTCCGGCCCTGTCGGTACGGGCGCGGCTGAAGGGGGCGGACTGGCCGGGTTGGGGAATGCCAGCCTCCAGACTCAGCTTCTCCACCGGCCGCTCGTGGGTGGTGCGCTCGAGCTCGATGCCGTAACTGAGCTGATGGGCGAGATGGCCGGTGGCGAGATCCCGGCGCACATCCAGCTCGGTACCGATCCTGTCTTCGGTGAAGGTGGCGAGTTCCCGTTCGCTGCGATAGCGCGGATAACCGCTCAGCAGATCGTTTTGCAGCAGGCTGCGCTTGTTGGCGGTGTTTTTCGAGTGATTGCCGTAGGCACTCCAGGTGAGACTGTCGGCCAGTATTGTGTCGAGGTTGCTCGCCTCCCAGGCCAGCTTGCCCCCCTGGGTGTGTTGGCTGCCCTGCTCGTGGTACTGGCGCACCTGCCACTTGCCATCGGGCTGGGGCACTTCGCGCGGCCCCTGATCCCGCTCGGCGTTGTCCTCGAAGTAGTCGAGTTCGAGGCGCAGCAGATGATGTTCGTTCAACTGGATGCGAGAGCTGGTGGAGGCGCTGATGCCATCCAGATCCGCCGGGATGCGGCTCTCGTCGTAGTTGGCGGTCTCATGCCCCTGCCAGCCGGAGAGGCGCAGCAGGTGTTCAGTATCCCGTATCCGGGCGGCGCCGGTGGCGCTCAGCTTCTGCTTGTCACTGCTGCCATCGTGCAGCACCTTGCTGCCGAGATAGGCATCCTGGCCCTGAAGGTAATCTTCCGGCTGCTTGGTGCTGATGACGATGGTGCCGCCGATGGCATCGGAGCCATGGAGGGAGGAACCGGCTCCCTTGGCCACCTCTATCTGTTTGACGTCGTCGAGATCGAAGCTGAAGCGCCCCACCTTGTCGTTGAGGTCGTCGGCGCCAAAGCCGTCGCTGACCCGCACCCCGTCCTTGATGATGAGCACCCGGTTGCCGCCCATACCGCGGATGAGGATGTTCTGGGGGCGGCCGGCGGAGCCGGTCACCGAGACGCCGGGTTCGTTCTTGAACACATCGGTGAGCTCGGTGGCAACCTGGCGATCCAGATCCTCCTCCGTGATGACGGTGATGGAACCCGACACGTCGGAGAGCTTCTGCTCGATGCGCTGTCCCTTGACCACGATGGTTTCCCGCCCCTTGAGTTCGGGGGGCATGTCCGTTGTGTCGACCCCGGCGGGATCGCTGGCAGCCAGCGCCGTACCGGACAGCAGCATGGGCCAGTAGTGAAGAAGTCGAATTTTCATATTTGAGAATAATTATTATTTAAGCCTGAGGGCGCGGATTATTGCAGAGGGAGTCAAGCAGATCAATAAATGACAATCATTATCATTTTTTTTATGATATTGATCGAATTGAACTTTTTTGAGAGATAAATCAGTAAGGTGGTGGCATACGTTTGCGAATGACGCCATGGGAAACAGGAGGACGGGTGTGGTGCGGGCAAGAAAAAGCCCGCCATAGGGGCGGGCTCAAGGAGGTGGGCTGGCGCTGATCAGGGGGCGCGATAGAAGCGATTGAGCTCGTTCATCACCTGGATCAGGGTGCCCATGTCCGGGGTGCCGTGCTTGATGGGGCGATAGGTGTCGCGGTCCAGCAGCTCGAAGTCCCCCTGCTTGTTGAACTGGGTGATGGTGTTGCCCTGATAGATGGCGAAGTCATTCTGATCCCCCGCCAGCAGCCAGGTGCGTGTACTGGCTTCGAACAGGTTGCGCCCCGTGCTGTAGTCACGATAGGGGTTGCGTACACCCAGCATGTTCTTCATCAGGGTCGGTACCAGATCCAGGTGGCTGCTCGCCTGCGCCTGGGGCGCAGGTTCGGCACCTGGCCAGGCCAGCACCAGGGGGACCTGCACCTGATAGGTCGAGTAATTGCTGCCATAGCCCCAGCTGTTGCTCTGGGTCTCGTTGAACTCCTGACCGTGGTTGGAGGTGATCACGACGATGGTCTGATCATCAAGCCCCTGCAATTGCAGTTGGGTCAGCATCTGCTCCAGCAGTTGATCGGTATAGAAGACCGCGTTCTTGTAGCGGTTCTCCAGCTTCTGCAGGTTCTCGGGCCGATAGGCAGTGGCCGGGTTGAAGCGGGTCAACTCGGGCTGGAAGGGGCCCTTGATGCTGGCGGGCACCTGATAATCCCCCGGGCTAGAGAGATAGACCAGAGAGAACCATGGTCTGTCCGCGGTGCGCGTGCCAAGCCACTGCTGCCAGTCGTCGATGAGCCTGCGGTCATCGGTCTGGCGGGAGACGAAGACCTGCTTGCGCAGACCCGCAAGCAGACTTTGGCGATACTGCTTGGCATCTTCCAGTGCACCGAACAGGCCGAACTGGTAGTCCTGACGCAGCATCTCGTCGAACAGCACGGGGGGGCGCTTGTCGGCCCGGATGTCCCCGTAATAGTGGCCGGGCAGCCCGTAGAAGAGGCTGAACATCCCCATGGCTTCATCATTGCCACCACTCATGTGCTGGCGGAAATTGAAGTGGTTGTCCGCGTAGCGTTGCAGATTGGGCATGTTGATGTTGTTGAGCATGTCGGCTCGCAGGGAGTCGACCACCACCACCAGCAGGTTCTTGTGATCGCTGGGTGCGCTCACGCTGAGGGGGCGCAAGGGATAGAGCAGACGGTGCTCAGCGCTTCCCTGATCTTCGGCCTTCTTCTCATACTGCTCGAGGTCGAGCCAGCCATGCTTGGCCAGGAAGCTCCTGGCGGTCATGGGGTAGGAGAGGGGGAAGTTGGCCCGCTGCATGGTGATGGGTTGATACAGGGTCGCATCCGCCCAGCTGTTGACCAGATGGGTCAGGATGAAGCAGACCAGCAGGGCCAGTCCCACCTGATTGCCGTACTGGCGGCGTTTGCGCTTGTTGATCTTGCGCCACACATAGGCCGACAGCAGCAGTTGCAGCAGGAAGATGGCGGGCACCGCCACGAAGATGATGCTCCAGATAGAGCCCTCTTCGGTCTGCGCCTGATCCAGCAGCAGTTGCCACACCTGGCCATTCAAGTGGAACTTGAACAGCTGGAACACCTGGGTGTCGATAAGCAGCAGCACCAGTGCCAGGGTGGCGATGATGGATGAAATGAAGCGCAGCGGCTTCTCCCTGGGCAGGATGAAGCTCAAGGGGAAGATGGTCAGCAGATAGGTGACGAAGCTCAGGAACGAGAAATGACCTATCCAGCTGATGACGAGATAGGTCACGCCGAGCGTGGTCGACGGCCAGCTGATGGCGCCCAGGTAACGGGTCGAGATCAGCATGGCCAGGATGATGTTGAAGAAGGAGAACCAATGCCCCCAGGTGATCAGGCGAGAGACATTATCGCGATAGGGGTTGCCGGTTTCGACCATAATGATCCATCTGCTTGAAAAACATCAAAGAATGCGAAGAAACTCAGTGCGCATCGTGGCGATGGCCCACCGAGGCGGTGAGTGCCTGGATGAACTTCTCGGTGATCGCCTGGCGCTGGGCCGGGGCCATGCCGTTGATGATGTTGGTGGTCAGGTTGCCAAGGACCATCAGACTGAGATCCACCGGTGCCTTGTGTTTCTCCAGGGCGGTGATCAGGTCGTTCATCAGGGCGTCAAACTGCTCGTTATTGTACTTTGATACGATGGGCATAATCTTGGGTTCACCTCGGTTCAAAGCGCCTTATAATACTTCACCCTTTCGGCTAACACTATGGCTTTGTGACATGAGTCTCGATATCGACAAGATCATTCTTCACTCCCTGCGGGCGGGCAACGATGGCCAGCCCCACGCCGATACCCGCAGCCAGACCCTGCCTGCCGACGAGGCGGTACAAGGGCTGATGGCGGAGCTGCATCGCATCTACAACGGCAAGGGGGGAAAGGGCTTTGGCTTCTTCGCCGATCCCGAGGCCGCCGTCGCCGAGCTGGCGGAGGGGGAAGACGCCCCCAAGCAGCCTTCCCCCGCCTTTCGCATCGCCCTGGAGCAGCTGCTGGCGGAGCAGACCGAGTTCGTCCCCTTTTCCGTCAACCTGACCCAGATGCTGGTCAAGCAGCTGGTGGAGCATGCCCTGGACGAGCAGGGGGTGTTGCTGATTGCCAAGTACAACTATGTGGGGGTGGATTACCTGATGATCGCCCTGCTGGAAGGCAAGGAGAGCGTCACCGTGAGCGAGGCGCTGGAGCTGCGCCACATCCAGTACCTGGATATCGGCAAACTCAATCTGGTGGCCCGCATCGATCTCACCGAGTGGAAAACCCAGGGGGATTCGCGTCGTTATATCACCTTCAGCAAGGGCCGGGTCGGTCGCAAGCTGGGGGATTTCTTCATGGATCTGCTGGGGGCCCGGGAGGGCATGGATGCCAAGATCCAGAACAAGGGGTTGCTGCAGGCGGTGGACGATTATTGCGACAGCCGCCAGCTCGAACCGGCCGAGCGCAATGACTACAAGAAGCAGGTCTTCAAATATTGCACCGAGCAGGCCAGCGCCGGCGAGGAGATCGAGATCAAGGAGCTGTCGGCGGAATTGCCCGGTGATGGGGACCTCGATTTTTACAGCTTCATCGGTCAGGAGTACGAGCTGGAGGAGCGCTTCCCGGCGGACCGTTCCACCCTGCGGGGCTTGACCAAGTTTGTGGGCTCCGGTGGCGGCCTGACCCTGAGCTTCGAGCAGAAGTTGCTCAACAGCCGGGTCTTTTACGATCCCCAGACCGACACCCTGACCATCAGGGGAGTCCCGCCCAATCTCAAGGATCAATTGCTGCGCCAGTCGTAATGTGATCCAGCCGTCATTTCTTGCAAAAAGGCACCGGAGTCCGCTCCGGTGCCTTTTTATTTAAGGGGGTGATGTAGATGGAAACCACCTCAGTACTTTTGTTAACACATTGAACAAAATATCGGGAATGAAAGGGTTTTCAGTGGGGTGAAATCCCTTTCAATGGCGTAAATTAATTTCCTTTCTGTAATTTAATTTCCATATCTTGGCAAAAATATGGGGATATCCCTTCCTAAGTCGCTGAAATAAGAAAATGTTTTCATAACTTTCTGGAAGAAAATACGTAATTGCATTTCAAAAATGCGAGGCGTGTCATGTGAGGCATTGACTGCTTGGGATAATATTCATCTGCACACAATGCTCTTACAGCGCGGAACTAATACAAGGAAAGGCTCATGAAAAAGAAATTGCTGTCATCCCTGATCGGTCTGGCTACCCTGGGCGTGGCCTGCTCTGCCACTGCTGCCATTGATGAAGGTCAGCTGACCATCTGGATCAACGGTGACAAGGGCTACAACGGCCTGGCCGAAGTCGGCAAGAAGTTTGAAGCCGAAACCGGCATCAAGGTCACCGTCGCCCACCCGGATCAGGTTGAAGTCAAATTCCAGCAAGCCGCCGCCACCGGCAACGGCCCGGACATCTTCTTCTGGGCTCACGACCGTTACGGTGAGTGGGTCAAGTCCGGTCTGCTGGTTCCCGTGACCCCGAATGCCGCCACCAAGGCCAAGTTCGAGCAATTCGCCTGGGATGCCATGACCGTCGATGGCAAGACCTATGGCTACCCGGTCGCGGTAGAAGCCGTCAGCCTGATTTACAACAAGGATCTGTTGCCCAACCCGCCGAAGACCTTCGAAGAGATCGCCAAGATCGACGAAGACCTGAAGAAAAATGGCAAGCGCGCCATCATGTGGGCCTATGACACCCCCTACTTCAGCTACCCCCTGGTGGCTGCCAACGGTGGTTATGCCTTCAAGAAGACCGCCACCGGCTATGACGTCAAAGACACCGGCGTGAACAACGCAGGTGCCAAGGCCGGCGTCGGCTACATCTCCGAGATGATCAAATCCGGTCACCTGGAGAAGGGCATCGACTACGGTGTGATGGACGCCAAGTTCAACAAGGGCGAAGTGGCCATGATGATCAACGGTCCCTGGGCCTGGAGCAACCTGGACAAGAGCGGCATCAAGTATGGCGTAGCCCAGCTGCCGACCCTGAAAGGCAAGCCGGCCAAGGCCTTCGTTGGCGTACTGGGTGCCACCATCAACGCCGCCAGCCCGAACAAGGATCTGGCCATCGAGTTCCTCGAGAACTACCTGCTGACCGATGCTGGTCTGGCGCCGATGAACGCCGACAAGCCGCTGGGTGCCGTGGCCCTGAAGTCCTTCCAGAAGACCCTGGAAGCCGACCCCAACATCAAGGCCACCATGCTGAACGCCCAGAACGGCGAACCGATGCCGTCCGTGCCCGAGATGAGCCGTTTCTGGTCTTCCTTCGAAACCGCCCTCAAGAACGTCACCTCTGGCCGTCAGGGTGTTGACGAAGCCCTGGATACCGCTGCCAAGCGTATCGTCCAGTAAGCATGCACTACCCGGGAGGCCTTCGGGCCTCCCACACTCTCAATCTCTCTTGGCGCAATAAAGGTTAATTGGCATGGAAGTAGTACCTTCTATCGAATCCTATGCCGGTCCGAAGAAAGACAAGTACGTCTGGCTGAAATGGACCATGGCGGCACTGATCGCAGTGCTTAATGGTTATGCGGCCGTGATGATGTATGCCAGCGGCGAGTGGGTATTTGCCCTGCTCGATCTGGTGGTCGTATCCGTCGGTCTCTATGTCTTCATGAACAAGAAGACCTATGCCCACCGTTATATTTTCCCCGGTGTGGCAGGCATGGTTGTTTTTATCATCTTCCCTCTTGCCTACACGATCGGCATCGCCTTCACCAACTATTCGGGATCCAACTTGCTCTCCCTTGAGCAGGCACGGGATTACCATCTGAAAAAAACCTACAAGGTGACCGGCGGTGAATTCGATTTCACCCTCCTGGGTGGTGAGAACAATCAGTTTCAGCTGCTGCTGAAACAGGACGACCAATCCTTTATCAGTCAACCCCTTACCTTGCTGAACAACAAGGCGCGTACCCTGGCCGTCCGTGAAGGACGGGTCCGTGACGAGCCCCAGGTTGTTCAGTTGCAGCCTCTGGACGGGACCATGGTCGGCGAGGCGGCACCCATTCGTGCCATCGTCGATCACCGCACCCACCTGAGTGCCCTGGATGTGGTACTGCCCGAAGGCAATATCCATCTGACCCTGAGCAGCCTGCGCAAGTTCGCCGCCCAGAAGCAACTCTATACCCAGCTGGTCGACGGCGCCGTGCTCAAGTCCGGCGTCATGATCAAGGACAGCAACCTGCTGCGTGACAACCAGAGCGGCGAGCTGATGCTGCCCAACGGTGACACCGGCTTCTACCAGTACATCGATGCGGAAGGTCACTTCGTCGGCAAGGGCGTTGCCCCCGGTTTCGTGGTGAGCGTGGGTTGGAAAAACTTCATGCGCATCATGACGGACCCGGGTATCCAGAGTCCCTTCATGCAGATCTTCGTCTGGACCGTGATCTTCTCCGCCTGTTCGGTGGCGTTCACCCTGGCGATCGGCATGGTGCTGGCGTGTCTGGTGCAGTGGGAGCAGCTCAGGGGGCGTGGTTTCTACCGGGTCATGCTGATCCTGCCCTATGCGATACCGGCGTTCATCTCCATCCTGGTGTTCAAGGGCTTGTTCAACCAGAACTTCGGTGAAATCAACCTGTTCCTGGAAGCGGCCTTCGGCATCAAGCCGGACTGGTACACCAATCCCTTCCTGGCCAAGGTGATGATCCTCATCGTCAACACCTGGCTCGGTTACCCCTACATGATGATCCTCTGCATGGGCCTGCTCAAGGCCATTCCGGAAGATCTCTACGAGGCGTCCGCCATGGATGGGGCGGGGCCGGTACAGAACTTCTTCAAGATCACCGTACCGCTCTTGATGAAGCCGCTGACACCGCTGTTGATTGCATCCTTTGCCTTCAACTTCAACAACTTCGTACTTATCCAGTTGTTGACGAACGGGGCGCCGGACATCATCGGGGCCACCACGCCGGCCGGGACCACCGACTTGCTGGTGAGCTACACCTACCGGATCGCGTTCCAGGGCTCGGGTGGTCAGGACTACGGTCTGGCCAGTGCCATCGCCACCGCCATCTTCCTCATCGTGGGTGCGCTGGCCTTGCTCAACCTGAAATTGTCCAAAGCCGACAAGCAACTGTAAGGAGGCTTCAACATGGCAATCGTACAACCCAAATCAGTCAAATATCGGGTGTGGGCAACCCACCTGGTGATGTGGGGCTTCCTGGCACTGATCATCTTCCCGCTGATCATGGTCATCGCCATCTCGTTCCGTAACGGCAACTTCTCGGTGGGGGAGATCATCCCCACCAATCCGACCCTGGATCACTGGAAGCTGGCGCTCGGCATGTCCATCACCAACGCCGACGGCAGCATCACGCCGCCGCCGTTCCCGGTGCTGACCTGGCTGTGGAACTCCATCAAGGTGGCGGGCATCACCGCCCTGATGATAGTGGTGCTCTCCACCACCTGTGCCTACGCCTTCGCCCGTCTGCGGTTCCGTGGCAAGTCCACCATCCTGCAGGGCATGCTGATCTTCCAGATGTTCCCGGCGGTGCTGGCACTGGTGGCCATCTACGCGCTCTTCAACAAGATTGGTGACTACATCCCCTGGCTGGGTCTCAACACCCACGGCGGCCTGATCCTGGCCTACATGGGGGGCATTGCCCTGCACGTCTGGACCATCAAGGGCTACTTCGAGACCATCGATTCCTCCCTGGAGGAGGCGGCGGCCATCGATGGCGCTACTCCGTGGCAGGCGTTCCGCCTGATCCTGCTGCCCCTGTCGGTGCCCATTCTGGCGGTGGTGTTCATCCTGGCCTTCATCGGCTCCATCACCGAGGTGCCCATGGCCTCCATCCTGTTGCAGGATGTGAACAATCTGACCCTGGCGGTCGGGGCCCAGCAGTACCTCTATCCGCAGAACTACCTGTGGGGTGACTTCGCCGCAGCCGCCGTGCTGTCAGGCTTCCCCATCACGGTCGTCTTCCTGCTCGCCCAGCGCTGGCTGGTGGGCGGTCTGACCGCTGGCGGCGTGAAAGGTTAACGGTTCATGGCCGGGGGAGCTGGCTCCCCCCGTCATCACGATTTGCAAAGATTCAAGAGCGGAGCTCGACATGGCTGAAGTAGTACTCAACAACGTTCGCAAAAATTACGACCCGGCTGTCCACAAGGACACCCTGCGCAGCATCAACCTCGACATCAAGGAAGGGGAGTTCATCGTCTTCGTCGGCCCGTCCGGCTGCGGCAAGTCCACCCTGCTGCGGATGATCGCGGGTCTGGAAGACATCACTAGCGGCGAGCTGACCATCGGCGGGCGCTACATGAACGACGTGCCGCCGGTGGAGCGCAACGTCGGCATGGTGTTCCAGTCCTACGCCCTCTACCCGCACATGAACATCTACGAGAACATGGCTTTTGGCCTCAAGCTCAAGAAGATGGACAAGGAGAACATCCACAAGCGGGTGATGCGCGCCGCCGAGATCCTGGGTCTCGAGCCTTTGCTGGACCGCAAGCCCAAGGCCCTTTCTGGCGGTCAGCGTCAGCGGGTGGCCATCGGCCGCTCCATCGTGCAGCAGCCGCAGGTGTTCCTGTTTGACGAACCGCTGTCGAACCTCGACGCCGCCCTGCGGGTCAAGATGCGCATCGAGATCGCCAAGCTGCACAAGGAGCTCAACTCCACCATCATCTACGTGACCCACGACCAGGTGGAGGCCATGACGCTGGCCAACCGCATCGTGGTGCTGAGCCCGCTCAAGGGCGAGGCGGCCACCAACCTGGAGCAGTTCGGCACCCCCCTCGAGCTCTACCACAACCCGGACAACAAGTTCGTGGCGGGCTTCATCGGCTCCCCCAAGATGAACTTCCTGGCGGGCGAGCTGCTGGAGATCGGCGAGCAGGAGTGCGTGGTCAAGCTCACCTCCGGCGATACCGTGCGTGCCCGGGTGGATGCCCGTCGCGGCGCGGTGGGCGACAAGGTGGAGCTGGGCATTCGCCCCGAGCACCTGGTGCCGCTGGGTCATGCCCATGCCG
Organism: Aeromonas sp. ZOR0002; assembly: GCF_963866995.1. Taxonomy (NCBI): domain Bacteria; kingdom Pseudomonadati; phylum Pseudomonadota; class Gammaproteobacteria; order Aeromonadales; family Aeromonadaceae; genus Aeromonas; species Aeromonas sp. ZOR0002. Next base: position 11,180 of record NZ_CAWMFQ010000127.1, read on the forward strand.
ACAGCCGCGTGAGCGGCGTGGTGCAGGTAGCCGAACACCTGGGGGCAGAATCCTTCGTCTACATGGACGTGGATGGTCATGACTTCACCGTCAAGGCGAGCTCCGACATCGACGTGGCCACCGGCCAGGAGTACAGCATCGGCATCCCGGCCGAAGCCTGCTACCTGTTCGATGCCAAAGAGCAGGCGTTCCCGCGCACGGCCAAATATATCCGCGCCTGAGAGGGCGAGAGTGCCAGGTTTTCCTTTCTATACGTTCAATGCCTTTTGCCGGTCGCAAGACCGGCTTTTTATTGCCCGTCATCCGAAGCCCGGGCCCGGCCAGCAGGGGCGGCTGGCCGGGGCCCGTCACTGCCCGTGCTTGTCTGACTCGAGGGCGGCGGTGACGTCCGGCACGAAGTGCTGGCTGGTGAGCGGCGGGCGCTCATACCCTTCGGTCTTGATGGGGGGCAGGGTGATAGGTTCGTAGTGGATCGCCTCGTAGGGCACCTTGCCAAGGAGGTGGGAGATGCAGTTGAGGCGGGCGCGGCGCTTGTCATCGGCGTCCACCACGAACCAGGGGCAATCCTCGGTATCCGTGTAGGTGAACATGTCATCCTTGGCGCGGGAATACTCGACCCAGCGGGAGCGGGATTGCAGATCCATGGGGCTGAATTTCCAGCGCTTGATGGGGGTGTTGATGCGCTCCTTGAAGCGTTTCTCCTGCTCTTCGTCGCTGACTGAGAACCAGTATTTGATGAGGGTGATGCCGGAGCGGATCAACATCCGCTCGAATTCGGGGCAGGCGCGCAGGAATTCGCGATACTCGTCGTCGCTGCAAAAGCCCATCACCCGTTCGACCCCGGCCCGGTTGTACCAGGAGCGGTCAAACAGCACCATCTCGCCCGCCGAGGGTAGGTGCGCCACGTAGCGCTGGAAGTACCACTGGGTGCGCTCCCGATCCGAGGGGGCGGGCAGGGCGGTGACCCGGCAGACCCGGGGGTTGAGGGGCTCGGTGATCGCCTTGATGACGCCCCCCTTGCCCGCGGCGTCGCGCCCCTCGAACAGCACCACCACTTTGAGCCCCTCCTGCTTGACCCACTCCTGCAACTTGACCAGCTCCTCCTGCAAGTGGGCGAGGTGATGTTCGTAGGTCTTCTTGTCCAGACGGGGGCGTTTCTTGCTCTTTTCCTTGGCCATCATCCTCTCCTTGGTGACTCCTCGTTGTGAGTCTATCCAGCTTGCACCAGGCGGACACCCCTGCCAAGAGTGGCGTGTTACACTGCCGCTTCATCGCCGCTGGCAACAGGAGAAAACATGAAGCAGTTTATGGAGATAGCGGGCCGCCGCATGGCCTATCTGGACGAGGGGCAGGGTCCGGCACTGCTCTTTGGGCACAGCTACCTGTGGGACAGTGCCATGTGGGCACCGCAAATCGAGGCCCTCAAGGGGCAGTATCGCTGCATCGTGCCCGAGCTTTGGGGTCACGGGGATTCCGATGTGCTGCCCGAGGGGCCCTGCACCCTGGCGACCCTGGCCCGGGATCACCTGGCGCTGCTCGATGCCCTCGGCATCGACGAGTGCGTGCTGGTGGGGCTCTCCATCGGTGGCATGTGGGGCGTGGAGCTGGCGCGCATGGCGCCTGCTCGCCTCAAGGGAGTGGTGCTGATGGACAGCTTCGTCGGCCTTGAACCCCAGATCACCTGCGAGCGCTATCTCGGCATGCTGGCGATGATCGAACAGGTCGGCGCCGTGCCTGCGCCCATCGCCGATCAGGTGGCACCGCTCTTCTTCGCCCATCAACCGGACGCGGCCCTGATGGCCGGTTTCAAGACACGGCTGGCCCAATGGCCCGCCGACAAGGTGGCGAGCCTGGTGGCGGTGGGCCGCAGCTTCGTGACCCGGGAGGATCGCATCGACTGGATCGAAGAGATGAGGCTGCCCGCACTGGTGATGACGGGGTGTGAGGACAAGGCTCGCCCTGTGCTGGAGGGGTATCTGATGGCCGAGGTGCTGGGGTGCCCGTTCAGGGAGATCCCGGGGGCCGGTCACATCTCTACCCTGGAGAATCCCGCGTTCATCAACCGGGCGCTGGCGGCATTTCTCGCCGAAGTGGCAGGGTGACGCTGCGCCGGATAGCCGTAAAAAAGGAGCCATGGGCTCCTTTTTTGTTGCCCAGTCCGGATGGGGCTACCAGATGTAGCCCACCCCGAAGCCTGCATAGAGTTCTCCCTGATGCTGGACGATGGGGCTGTCCGCGATGTCGTCGTCGTAGCGTTCGTAGTTGATGCCAAAGCCGCCAATCCAGTTGGCGCTGAAGCGATAGCTGCCGATGAGGGAGACCATGGGGGAGAGGGTGGTGCCCGTGTTCCACGCCGGCCTGTCCGCCCTCGCTTCGTCTTGAGAGACACCGCCGAAGTAGTAGTTGGCGAGGTTGTGGCTGCGCAGCATGACGCCGGCTCCCGGCATCAGCAGCAGGGGGCCGCGGATGATGGGGAAGTTGGCCCACAGCATCAGCTCCTGACCGTCGCTGGTGCCGGTCACATCCGTGGTGGCCCGCACGCTCCAGAGGGCGTAGGGAGTGATGAGATCGGCCCCAACACCGGCCTCGAACTGCCCCTTGCGCTTCTCCATGCCATGGAGGAAGGGATCGTCGTCCGGGTCCAGGTTGCCAAAGCGCATCCGGCCGAAGGCATAGGTCGAGAGGTTGCCATTGCGGCTCAGGTAATAGCGGGCCCGATCCCCCAGATACATCAGGTTGTCACCAAAATAGAGGGCCCCCGGGATGGGCATCAGGGTGTCGTCCTGCTGCTGGTAACGGGCCTGACCGCCGATGACGGCCCCGCCCAGCACCAGCCCCTTGGGAATGGGGCTGTCAGGGCTGTCGCTGGAGAAGGCGCTGAGGGCCCCGATATCGAGGTCTGCCCGGACGGGAGAACAGAACAGCAGTGCCAGAAAGGCACCCAGAGAGGCATGGCGCAGGGCAGGGAGTGGGGGCATGACAGATCCTTGTCGGTGGGTGGGCAGTGGGAACGAATCAGACCGGCGTAGCAAGTCAAACGGATGTCGGTTTTCAATTAAACCCGACAAGGCAAGCATGAGCCAGCGTCACGGAGGTGCTGCTGGTGGCCGGTATCTGGAAGGGGCGAGACCTTGCCTCGCCCCTCGCCCCTTGCCAGGGTCAGGGGGCGGGGCGGGGGAGATCTTCCCGCTTGGGCCAGGCGTTGAGCACCGCCTTGACCAGGGTGGCGAGGGGAATGGCGAAGAAGACGCCCCAAAAGCCCCACAGACCGCCAAACACCAGCACGGCGATGATGATGGCCACCGGGTGCAGGTTGACCGCCTCGGAGAAGAGCAGGGGGACCAGCAGGTTGCCGTCGAGGGCCTGGATCACGAAATAGGCCACCATCAGCCAGGCGAAGTCGGGGGTCAGCCCCCACTGGAACAGGGCCACCATGGCCACCGGCACGGTCACGGCGGCGGCGCCAATATAGGGGATGAGCACGGAGAAGCCCACCGCGACCGCCAGCAGGGCGGAGTAGCGCAATCCCATCAGGGCGAAGGGCACATAGGTGGCGATGCCGACGATGACGATCTCGATCACCTTGCCGCGGATGTAGTTGATGATCTGGTCGTTCATCTCAACCCAGACCCGGTTCACCAGGGTGCGGTTGCGGGGCAGGAAGCGGCGCAGGCCTCCCATCAGCACCTGTTTGTCCTTGAGCATGAAGAAGACCATCAGGGGCACCAGGATGGCGTAGATGAGGATGGCCACCACGTTGATGAGGGAGCTCAAAGAGGCGCTCACCAGTTGTTCACCGCCGGTCAGGATGCGCTGGCGAATGTTGTCGATGATGGTCTCCACTAGGCTGACGTCGATGATCTCGGGGTATTTTTCCGGCAGGGTGCGCACATAGTCCTGGGCATGGGCCAGCATGGCGGGGGCCTCCTTGGCCAGGTTGACCCCCTGGCTCACCAGCGTCGGGATGAGGCCCAGCAGCATCAGGGTCGTCACCGTGATGAACAGCAGCAGGACCAGGCTGGTGGCGACGGTGCGAGAGAGGCCGCCCCGTTGCAGGCGACTCACCGGCCACTCCAGCAGATAGGCCATCACCAGGGCCACCAGCAGCGGTGCCAGCAGATCCCCAAACAGCCAGAGCACGGCAAAGCAGAAGACCAGCAGCAGGAAGAGGGTGACGGCATCGGGGTCGGAAAAACGGGTCTGATACCAGCGCTTCAATACATCTAACATCGAGGCTTCCTTGAATGGCGGCTCACGGGGTGGGTGGCATGGGCTCGGGGGCGAGCAGGGCGTCCCGGGGGGGACGGGCAACGACGAGCAGCAGGGAGAGGCGGGCAGCTGACTCTTCCCGGGTCTGGACATGGTGACCCTGACGGCGCAGATAGGCGGGAATGTCCTGCCGGGAGCCTGCATCCCCGAGCTGGATGCACACGGATTGACCGGGCCGGGCCTGGCGCAACCAGAGCTTGAGCCGGATGAGGGGCTCGGGACAACGCCAGGGGGTCAGGTCGAGCTGTTCCATGAGAACTCCATCGCGTGCGTGGCGGTCATTATGGCCGTGATGAGAGGATGAAACAACGCTTGTGGGCCTTGAATGGCAAGGGTATTCTGCCGATGCCCGCTGGGGTCTGATTGGAGATAGAGATAACGTGGCACGTTTTTCCCCCCTGATAGCATCGCTTCCCCTGTTGGTCACCCTGATGGGGGCGACCTTCCACGCCCAGGGGAGCAACCAGTTGCCCGACATCGGTACCGCCGGGGTCGCCGCACTGCCCATCGAGCAGGAGGTGCGCTACGGCAACGCCTTCATGCGTTTTGCCCGGGCGGGCCTGCCCATCATCGATGACCCCGTGCTGAACGAATACATCGACGATCTGGGCCAGCGGCTGCTGACCAATGCCGACGGGGTGCGCTTCCCGTTCACCTTCTTCCTCATCAACGATCCCAGCATCAACGCGGCGGCCTTCCTCGGTGGCCGGGTCAAGGTGCATACCGGCCTCTTTCTCTACGCCGAGAGCGAGAGCGAGCTGGCCTCGGTACTGGCCCACGAAATCACCCACGTGACCCAGCGTCACATCGCCCGTTACATGGAGGCACAGGCGAGCAGCTCCGCCATGACCCTGGCCGGCCTGGTGGGCTCCATTGCACTCGCGGTGATCAACCCCACCGCCGGCATCGCGGCCTTGCAGACCACGCTTGGTTTGTCGATGCAGTCGGCCATCAACTACACCCGGGACAACGAATACGAGGCGGATCGCATCGGCATGAAGACGCTGTATGACGCCGGGTTCGATCCCATGGGCATGGCCAACTTCTTCCAGAAGCTGGCGGCGGAGTACCGCTACGCCAGCAAGCCGCCGGAGATGCTGCTGACCCACCCCCTGCCGGAGACCCGGATCAGCGAAGCCCGAGCCAGGGCAGGGAGTTATGGCGCGCGCGCCCTGCCGCCGAGCCTGGACTTCTGGCTGGCCAAGGTGCGCATCCAGGTGCGCTATGGCACCGAGACGCCCCAGGCGCTGCTCACCTACTTCGACAGCCGCCTGCAGAAGGGGGATTACCCCCTCAAGGATGCCGCCATCTATGGCAAGGCGCTGGCCCTGTTGCAGCTCAAGCGCACCGACGAGGCCGACACCCTGATGCAGGAGCTGGCGACCCGTCACCCGGAGGATCTCTTCGTGGTGGATGCCCTGACCGACATCGATCTCGCCAAGGGGCGCAGCGCCCAGGCCATCGCCAGACTGGAGCGCTTCCGCACCCGGATGCCGGACAACGAGGTGGTGGTGGTGAACCTCGGCAACGCCTATCTGGAGGGGGGCAACTACAAGAAGTCCATCGCCATCCTGGACCCTTATGCCCGGGAGCACGACGAGAACAGCCTGGCCTGGAGCCTGCTGTCGGACGCCTACCGCAAGGCGGGCAGAATGACGGACCTGCACATGGCACGGGCGGAGACCCTTTCCCTGCGCGGGGACTACCAGGCGGCCATCGACGAACTGATCGTGGCGCGGGGCACCACCAGTGACAAGCTGACCCTGGCCCGCATCGAGGCGCGCATCACCCAGCTGGAGCGGGCCAAGAAGGATCTGGACAGCCTCAAGGGCTGAGTCCGGAGCGGGTTGATGGCAGGCGGGGTGCTCCTTTGGGGGCACCCCGCCTTGTTTTGCAGGCTAAAATAGGGCCTTTCATCGGTTTCAACGTATCTTGATGATGAAGAAATGAGAGTGATGGATGGCTCTGCTATGGGGCGCTCACCAGGCGGCGTTTTATCTCGGCGAGCTTCTGTTCGTCCAGCTCTCCCACCAAGGTCTCCAGCAGCGTGCCCCTGGCATCGAGCAGATAGCTGGTGGGCAGCGCCCCGGGCCTTGGGAACGGGAGGCGGGCGTCGTCATCCGGGATCATCAGGGGAACCCTGATGGCGTGGCGCCGTGCCAACTCGGTCAGTTCGGCGGGGGAGGCGGGGTCATAGTTGATGGCGATCACCCGGATCTGGCCTTCCTGGTGCAATGTTGCCAGCAGGGGCATCTCCCGCAGGCAGGGGGCGCACCAGGGGGCGAAGTAGTTGACCAGCAGCGGCTTGCCACCGAGATCCGCGAGGCTGACCTTCTTTCCCGCGCCGTCGGTGAAGTCGGGTGCCGGGCTGCAGGCCCCCAGCAGGGTTGCCACAATCAGCCAACAGATCCGTTTCATTTCCATAGCCTTCCCGCTTACCCTGACCATCCGTTTCCCCTACAATAGCGCCATTTCTTGTCCCATCTTGCGATTAATCAGGGAGTTATCATGAGCGAGACCCAAATCTACCACAATCCGCGCTGCTCCAAGAGCCGTGAAACCCTGGCCTTGCTGGAACAGCACGGGGTCGCCCCCGAGGTGGTGCTCTATCTGGAGCAGGCACCGAGCGAAGCACAGATCCGCACCCTCCTGAGTCAGCTTGGCTTCACGGATCCCCGACAGCTGATGCGCACCAAGGAAGATCTTTACAAGGAGCTGGGGCTCGGCGAGGTGAGCGGCGATGACCTCATTCGTGCCATGCACCAGCACCCCAAGCTCATCGAGCGCCCCATCGTCATCAAGAACGGGCAGGCCCGCATCGGTCGTCCGCCCGAGCAGGTGCTGGAGATCCTCAAGTGAGCACCCGCTTCGCTCGCCTGCTGACCCTGGCCGGTTTTTTCGGCCTGCTGGCCTGGGTGCTGCTCTGGCACCTCTGGCTCTCGCCCCACCCCGACCTCAATCCCTGGCTGTTGCCGGTGATCTGGACGGTGCCGCTGCTCTTCCCCCTCAAGGGCATAGTGCAGGGCAATCCCTACACCCACGCCTGGGGCAACTTCGTGCTGATGCCCTACTTCCTGCACGCCCTGACCCTGATCACCACGGATGAGGGGGAGCGGTGGTTGGCGGTGGTGGAGCTGGTGCTCACCACCCTGGCGTTTGTGGGCACCATCTATTATGCCCGCCTGCGCGGCCGCGAGCTGGGGCTGAGTATCCGCAAGAAGGAAGGCTGAGCCCCTCCCTGTCCGCCTGCTGGCGGGCAGGGAATGTGTCTGAAATCGACGCAAGCCAGCGAATGGCATCTGGCGGTATCGCCCCGAAGTGGCTTGCTTATCTCTTTGATTAATTTATGGATATTGTTCGCTGATTGGCCGGGTAGCACCTCTGTTGACAGATCTGCCACCTGGTTTGCCAGCCTCAGTCAGCCCCTGTTATGCAAAAAGGGGTATGCTTGTGTTTTCACCAGACTCGAGTGATCCATATGACAATCCTGCGTTCCCCCCTGTTGCACAAGACCCTGCTGGCCCTGACCGTCTCCCTCTCCGTCAGTTCCCTCGCCGATGCCTGTACCCGCGCCGTCTATCAGGGGGAGGGAGCGCTGGTGGTGACCGGTCGTACCATGGACTGGCGCAGCGCCATGCCGACCAATCTCTGGGCGCTGCCCCGTGGCATCGCGCGGGAAGGGGAGGCTGGCGCGCACTCCATGACGTGGACGTCGCGTTACGGCTCCGTGGTGGCGGCAGGCTTCGATGCGGGCACCGCCGACGGCATGAACGAGAAGGGACTGGTGGCCAACCTCCTCTATCTGACCGAGTCCGAGTATGTGACCCCGAGCGACAAGGATCCGCGCAAGACTCTCTCCATCTCGCTCTGGGCCCAGTACGCGCTGGACAACTTCGCCACCGTGGCCGAGGCGGTCGAGGCCCTCTCCAGGGATGAGTTCTATGTGGTGACCACCCTGACCCCGGATGGCAAGCCGGGCCAGCTGCACCTCTCCCTCTCCGATGCGAGCGGCGATTCCGCCATCTTCCAGTACGTGGGGGGCAAGCTGCAGATCTACCACGACCGCAGCTATCAGGTGATGACCAACTCGCCGACCTTTGACAAGCAACTGGCCCTCAACGACTACTGGGAGGAGATTGGCGGTCTCACCATGCTGCCCGGCACCAACCGCTCGGCGGACCGTTTTGCCCGCGCCTCCTTCTACATCAAGACCCTGCCAAAGACCGACCAGGCCAACGAGGCGGTGGCCGGGGTGATGAGCGTGATGCGCAATGTCTCGGTACCCATGGGGATCAGCACCCCGGATCAGCCCAACATCTCCACCACCCTGTGGCGCAGCGTGGCGGATCAGCAGCATCGCCGCTATTTCTTCGAGCTGACCCATCTGCCCAACACCTTCTGGGTGAGCATGGACAAGCTGGATCTCGCCGCGGGGGCCCCGGTGCGCAAGTTGCCCCTGACCGAGCAGCAGCTCTATGCGGGGGAGACGGCGGAGAAATTCGTCCCGGCCAAGGCGTTTCGCTTCCTGCCGGCCAGCCCCAAGGCCTGAGCGTTCCCCCGATGACAACGCCCCGCTCGGGGCGTTTTTTATGGCGGGGATGAGGTGGCAGTGCGGTGGGTGGCGATCTGCGCCTCGCAAAATCGCATCAGCTCCGGGTAGAAGTGCAGGAAGGCGTGCTCGGCCTCGGTCCAGCGAGCCTGATCCAGGGCGTCGAGCGCCTCCCCGAGCGGCACGGGGCGGCGTAGCCGACGACCGATGCCGTTGAGGGCCGCCCCCACCCCTTCCCGGTACTGGTAGGAGGCCAGCCA
>NZ_CAWMFQ010000127.1:20341-23298 GCF_963866995.1 Aeromonas sp. ZOR0002
GGCCCTGTGGCAGGCTGTGATGATCCAGGAGAAGCTGACCATAGCTCTGCGCCAGAAAGCGGGGCAGGGGGGCTGCGCTGAACCTCTGCCAGTGCTGGCTGAGCCAGTGATCGTAGAGCATATCCACCACAATGCCGCCGAAGCGGCGCCAGGGGGCTTCGAAGCTCGCCACGGCGGCCCGATGGGCCGGGTGGGCATCGGTGAAGGCGTCTATCTTGCGGTGCAGCCAGATCCCCTCGTCGAAGTGGTCAGCCAGACCCGTCGGTAGCGGACCCTTGATGAAGTCCCCCAGCAGGTTGCCGGTGAGGGAGCTGCCGGTATGGGCCGCCAGATGGAGGTGGGCGAGAAAATTCATGGGATGGGGCTCGCGTGCCTGGGCGTGAACGGGTGATCCGAGCCTAACGAATCGTGGCCGGATTGACCATGGGCAGGATGTTTCATCCCCAAGTCCCCTTGCCGGGCAAATTTGAGGCGTGGTAAGGTGCTTGCCATCTTTGTCACAGGACGCGACAAATCACCATGATGCGCAAAGCCAGAGGCTTTTTTCTGGCCTTCTATTTCAAGCCTTTCTATCTCTCCGAGTGGTTCGACGAATAGGTCGAGGCCCCGGAGCAGTTCATTGACGCCCATGGCGGCGTAATCCCGCTCATCTGCAATTTGCCGTTTGTTGGCCATCGCTTGCCTCTGCCTGCGATGCCTTGACCGCGCCTGTGCGCTTTTTATGTAATGGAGTACTCACGATGAAGACCACACTGACCCTGTCAGCCCTTGTTGCTGCCTGTCTGCTCGCCACCCCCGTCACCGCCAAGGAGTGGAAGACGGTACGCTTTGGCGTGGAGGGGGCCTATCCACCCTTCTCATGGACCGATGCGTCCGGAGAGATCAAGGGATTTGACATCGATCTTGCCAACGCCCTGTGCCAGCAGATGGCCGTCAGGTGCGAACTGGTGGCCCAGGATTGGGACGGTATGATCCCGGCCCTGCTGTCGCGCAAGTACGACGCCATCATCGCTGCCATGTCGATCACCGACGAGCGGCGCAAGAAGGTCGACTTCACCGAGAAATATGCCCACATTCCCAACCGCTTCGTGGCGGCCAGGGGCACCGAACTGACGCTGACGCCGGAAGGGATGGCGGGCAAGCGCATCGGCGTGCAGCGGGCCACCACCCACGACAAGTACCTGACCGACAACTTCGGCTCCAGCGTCACCATAGTGCGTTACGGCAGTGCCGATGAAGCCTACCTCGACCTGAAGGCGGGACGGGTGCTGGCCCTGCTGGCCGACGCCTCGGCCATCGAACAGGGGTTGCTTAGCAAGGAAGGGGGCGACAAGTTCGACTATGTGGGGCCAGCCCTGACCGACCGTCAATGGTTTGGCGACGGCATGGGGATCGCGGTGCGCAAGGGGGATCAGGATCTCAGGGCCAAGCTGAACGACGCCATCAAGGCCCTGCGCGCCAACGGCAAGTATCAGGAGATCAACCGGAAGTACTTCAAGTACGATATCTATGGCGGTTGATGGGTAACAGTCGGAGGGAGCCTGCTCCCTCCTTTTTCATGCAGCAAGGAGAGATCCCATGTTGACCCTGATCGAGGGTGCGCAGATCCATAGTCCGGCCCCGCTCGGCCAGCAGGATTTGCTGGTGGCGGATGGCCGCATCGCCTGGATGGGCAAGGGACTGACGGTTCCGGTCGACTGGCCACTGACGCGGGTGGACGCTGGCGGCCGCTATCTGGTGCCCGGACTGGTGGACCCGCTCGCCCATATCACGGGAGGGGGAGGCGAGGGAGGCTTCGGCTTTCGCACGCCGGAGCTCTCGGCAAGGGAAGCTCTGGCGGCGGGGGTTACCACGCTCGTGGCGGCCCTCGGCACCGACAGCCTGACCCGCAGCCCGGCCCAGGTGCTGGGGAAGGTGCGCGAGTTTCGCGCCGCCGGGGTGAGCGCCTTCATGTACACCGGCTCCTACCACCTGCCGGTCAAGACCCTCACCGGCACGGTGGAGTCGGACATCATGCTGATCCCCGAGGTGCTGGGGGTGGGGGAGGTGGCCATCAGCGATCACAGGTCCAGCGCCCCCACCCACGACGAGCTGGCGCGGCTGGCGAGCGAGGCGCGGGTGGCCGGGCTGTTGTCGGGCAAAAGTGGCGTCAGCTTCTTTCACCTGGGGGATGGCCGGGGGGCGCTGGCGCCCCTGCGGGCGTTGCGCGATGACACCGACATCCCGCAACGCCAGCTCTACCCCACCCACTGCAACCGCAACCCCTGGCTCTTTGCCGAGGCCATCGAGTGGGGTCGGGCAGGCGGCTGGGTCGACCTCACCACGTCGAGCTTCCCGGATCTGCTGGATGACGGGGAGCGGCTCGCGGCCGACGCCCTGGTGGCGTTGCTGGCGGCGGGCGTGCCCGTGGATCGCATCAGCTTCAGCTCGGACGCCAACGCCAGTCTGCCGCGCTTTGACGGCGAGGGGCGGCTCATCGAGCTGCGCTGCGGCCAGATAGGGAGCCTGTGGCAGGAGGTGGTGGCGGCCTGCGGCAAGGGGGTGGCGCTGGAGACGGCGTTGGCGGTAGTGACGGCCAATCCGGCCAGGGCGCTGGGGCTTGCGAGCAAGGGTACCCTGGGGGTAGGGCAGGATGCGGATCTGCTGCTGATCGATCCTGATACGTTCACCATCGAGCGGGTGATGAGTGGGGGGCGGTGGCGCACCTGAATACCGGCGCCTGTCATCCAGCCCGCTCAGTTCATCAAAAAAAGCCCGGCAGCAGTGCCGGGCTTTGTCGTGCCATGGGGGGTCAGATGGCCAGGAACCCCAGGATCAGAATGGGGCCGAGCAGGCTCAGGATAAAGCCGGAGACGATGGCCACCGGCACCACCTGGATGCCGCCGGATTTCTGGATGACAGGCAGGGTGAAGTCCAGCGCCGTGGCGCCGCCGTAGCCGATGGCGGCGCTGGGGGGG
>NZ_CAWMFQ010000127.1:23352-34507 GCF_963866995.1 Aeromonas sp. ZOR0002
GAGGATGGCGATAAGCTCGCGCCCCAGATCGTTGATGAAGGCGGCGGAGCCCAGCACCGGGCCCAGCTTGTCCGCTACCAGGATGCCGGAGAGCGAATACCAGCCAAAACTGGAGCTCATCGCGAGGCCATGGGCAAAGGGCATGCCGAGCAGCTGGGCGGCCAGCAGGCTGCCGAGCCAGCTGCTGAGGATGACGGTGAGCGCGATCTTCATGCCCCAGGGATTGAGCAGGATCTGGCGCAGGCGCATGCCGGAGTTGCGCATCTGGATGCCGATGAGCAAGAGCAGCAGCATCAGGGCCCACTCGCTCAACTTGTCGATGGGCAGGGCGCGCAGGTCCACCACCAACCCCAGCAAGACGCCCCCCAGCACCACGAAACAGAGTTGGAGGGATTCCCATAACAGGTGCAGCTTGCTCGGCATCTTGCCGTCACTGGCCTCGTGGGTGGGGGGGCTGCGCTTGTCCAGCCACCACAGGGCCAGCAGGTTGCAGAGGGTAATGGCTGCGAGCATCACCCCTGCCACCTTGAAGATCACTGCCAGGTTGCTGCCCAGGTTCTCCACATAGGCCAGCACCAGCCCCATCAGGAACAGGATGAGGTAGACCATCTTGCCCAGGGACTGGTTGACCAGCTTGATCAGACGGGCGGAAGAGAGGGGAACCAGATAGCCGATCACGAGCGGCAGCAGGATCAGCAACACATTGAGCAACATCGGGGCCTCGATCACAAAACGTGGAAAAACGGCACCTTATCACGACTTGTTGCACCTGTGTCACGGATCTGTGCATCAGCATGGCCCATACGGGACTTTTTTATCATATTGTTGTGTTTTTTGATGACAGCCAGCTCTGCACACAAACGAGGAAAGAGGGCCACATCACCTGAGAAATCAATTTCATCCCCATGAAATGACGAGAGAAGGGGAATCTGCCTGGGTGAATAAAGTCCTTTTGGGTGACATCTGGCGGATATGGTGAAATATGCTTGCTACCAGTGCGCTGCGGGTATAAAAGAGCGGTAGGAAAGGTGCGGCAAAAAATGGATTTTATGCAGACAAAGTGCTGAAAAATACTCAATAGGCCAATAAAAATACAGATAAAACACCAAATACCTCGGTTCTGTATTGTTTTTTCACTACCTCAATGATATTTTCGCTGAAGGTTGCCATCGGTTAACGTTTTGTTAAATGGACGATGGTGGAGTCACGCCGAAGCGGCGTCTAGGGACAGACAAGGTTGTAATGGATGAGCGACGTTGCCGCACTGGAAGTTCGTGATCTGCACAAGTATTTTGGCACCCACGAAGTGCTCAAGGGCATCGATATGACGGCCCACAAGGGGGATGTGATCTCCCTCATCGGCTCCTCGGGTTCGGGGAAGTCGACCTTTCTACGCTGTATCAATCTGCTTGAAACCCCCTCATCGGGCAGCGTCTCCCTCCATGGGGAGCTGATCCGGATGAAAACCAGCCGTTCCGGCGAACGCCTGCCGGAAGACATGCGCCAGGTGGAGCGTATCCGCAGCCGGTTGGCCATGGTGTTTCAAAGCTTCAATCTCTGGTCCCACATGACCATCATGCAGAACATCATCGAAGTGCCCATCCAGGTACTCAAGGTGCCCCGTGCCGAGGCCATCGCCAAGGCGGAGCACCTGCTCAACCGGGTGGGGCTGTGGGAGCGTCGCGACTATTATCCCGGTCACCTCTCCGGCGGTCAGCAGCAGCGGGCCGCCATCGCCCGGGCGCTGGCGGTGGAGCCCGAGGTGATGCTGTTTGACGAGCCTACCTCGGCCCTCGACCCTGAACTGGTGGGGGAGGTCCTTGGCCTGATGCGCGAGCTGGCGGAAGAGGGGCGTACCATGATGGTGGTGACCCACGAGATGTCCTTCGCCCGCGATGTGTCGAATAAGGTGATGTTCCTGCACCAGGGGCGCGTGGAGGAGGAGGGCAATCCCAAGGAGATCTTCGCCCATCCCAAGTCGGAGCGATTCAAGCAATTCATCTCGTCCATTTATTGATGGACGGGATTCAATTTCAACCATCCGTACTTTCAACGATCGACGTGTTTATCAAGGAGAGATACATGAACAAGCTGATGCTGGCGACTGCCGTGATGACGGCCCTGTGTTCCGGTAGCCTGATGGCCAAGGAGTGGAAAGAGGTGCGGATCGGGGTGGAAGGGGCCTATCCCCCCTTCTCCTGGACCGAGCCGAGTGGCGAGGTGAAAGGCTTCGACATCGACATCGCCAACGCCCTGTGCGACGAGATGAAGGTGAAGTGCACCCTGATCAAGCAGGACTGGGACGGCATCATTCCGGCGCTGCTGTCGCGCAAGTATGACGCCATCATCGCCACCATGGACATCACCGAAGAGCGCAAGAAGAAGGTGGACTTCACCCAGAAGTACCAGCACATCCCGGCGCGCTTCGCCGCCAAGAAAGGGACCGAGATCCAGCTCGACAAGGCCTTCATGGACGGCAAGACCATCGCCGTGCAGCGTGCCACCTCCATGGATACCTACATCACCGACAACTTCCCCAATGCCACCATCAAGCGCTACGGCACTGCGGATGAAGCCTACCTCGATCTGAAATCCGGCCGTGTCGATTACGTGATGGCCGACTCCGCCGCCATCAGCGACGGCCTGCTGAAGAAGGAAGGGGGCGATGCCTTCGAGTTCATCGGCCCGAAACTGACCGATCCCAAGTGGTTTGGCGAGGGTGCCGGCATCGCGGTGCGCAAGGCTGACAAGGATCTGAAAGAGAAATTCAATGCCGCCATCCTGGCCCTGCGTGCCAATGGCAAGTACAAGGAAATCAACGACAAGTACTTCGACTTCGACGTGTACGGCGAGTAAGCCGACGTCAGGCGAACAACGACAGGTTGATCCCGTCAGTAGTCATCGGGCCCGTTGCCTTCCGCTGGGAGTGACGGGCCCGATTGCGATGGAGCTGCATTGCATATGTTTGATTTGAAAGGATACGAAACCTCTCTGCTGGAGGGGGCCTGGATCACCCTGGAGGTGGCGCTCGCCTCCCTGCTGCTGGCCCTGGTGCTCGGCATGCTGGGGGCCCTGGCCAAGCTCTCTCCCTACAAGTGGGCGCGCGGCATCGCGGCGGCCTACACCACCGTCATTCGCGGCATCCCGGATCTGGTGCTGATGATGCTGCTCTTCTTCGGTGGCCAGGTGCTCATCAACGGGATCTGCACCTGGGTCAACGAGGCTTACAACAACCACCTGCTGGCGAGCAACCCGAACCAGGAGTGGGTCTCCCTGCTGCCCGATTACATCGACATCAGCCCGTTTGCGGCCGGGGTCGCCACCATCGGCTTCATCTTCGGTGCCTACATGACCGAGACCTTCCGCGGCGCCATCCTGGCGGTGGACAAGGGGGAGCTCGAGGCGGCCCGTGCCTTCGGCATGCGGGCAAGCCAGGTCTTTGTGCGGATCCTCTTTCCCCAGATGATGCGCCATGCCCTGCCCGGGTTTGGCAACAACTGGCTGGTACTGCTGAAAACCACGGCCCTGGTCTCCATCATCGGGCTCGATGACATGGTGCGAAAGGCGTCGCTCGCGGCGGGCTCGACTCAGCAGCCTTTCACCTTCTACATGGCGGTGGCGCTGATCTTCCTGGTCTTCACCGCAGTCTCTACCTCGGCGCTCAAGTGGGCCGAGCGTCACTACGCCATCAAGACGAGGTAAGCCATGGATTTCTCGATCATTCTCAAGGAGTGGCCCACCTACTGGGAGGGGCTCTATACCACCATCTGGCTGGTGGCCGCCTCGCTCATGCTGGGGCTCATGCTGGCGGTGCCCATGGGCATACTGCGCAACAGCCACAACTGGTTGATAAAGGGGCCAATCTGGGCCTATATCTACTTCTTCCGTGGCACCCCGCTTCTGGTGCAGCTCTTCATCATCTACTACGGTGCCGCCCAGTGGGAGTGGCTCAAGAACAGTGCGGCCTGGTCCCTCTTCTCGGAAGCCTGGTTCTGTGCCCTGCTGGCGTTCACTCTCAACACCGGCGCCTACACCGCCGAGATAGTGCGTGGCGCCGTGATGAACATGCCCAAGGGGCAGATAGAAGCGGCAAGCGCCTTCGGCATGACCCGCTGGCAGACCCTCACCCGCATCATCCTGCCCAACTCGTTTCGCCGTGCGCTGCCGGCCTACAGCAACGAGGTGATCTTCATGCTGCAGGGGTCGGCGGTGGCGGGCATCATCACCATCGTCGATCTGACGGGGGCGGCGCGGATCATCAACTCCCGCTACTACAGCCCGTTCGAGGCGTTCCTGACCGCAGGTCTGCTCTACATGCTGCTCACCTTCGTCATCGTCTGGTTGTTCAAGAAGTGGGAAGCCCGCTGGCATGCCCACCTGCGCCCGCGCAGCGTCTGACTGCCAGCAGAGAAAAAGCCCGCAACTGCGGGCTTTTTTTATGGACCACGGGCAGGCTCAGCGCCCCAGGTACTCCCTGTCGAAGAAGGTGTTGACCCAGTGGGGGCGATAGACGGCGAGCAGGGTCATGGTCATGCCGTTGAGGAGCGCCTCGGGGAAGAGCAGCAGCGGCCAGATGGAGAGGTAGTCGGCGCTGATGGTGTGCCAGGAGTAGGTGCCGCTCACCCCCATCAGCAGGGCGCTGGCGATCACCTTGGCCGAGATGCTCAGCGCCCCCCCGAGAAATGCCGCCACGAACAGATAGACGAAGAGGTGGCGAGGCAGCCAGGCCCAACTCCCCAGAAACAGCAGCCAGCTGGTGGCCACCGGCAGGGCGACGCCGATGAGGGCCTGCCAGCCGATGTCGGCCAGGGGGATGACCCCGAAGTAAGCGAGGAGCAGCAGGGTGAGGCAGGGGGCGAGCAGGGCGAGGCGCCAGCCCAGAAGCAGGGTCAGGCTGGTGAGGCCGAGAAAGTGGATCTCGAGCCCCTCATGCAACCCGGCCCGCAAGGTCCACAGCGGTACCAGCACGATGGCGCCGCCGAGGCAAAGATGCTGATAGAGCGGGTGGGCGCCAAGGGTGCGCAGCAGGGAGGCGTTCAGACTGAAGGCGAGCAGCACCAGCCAGAGCAGGAGGGCGGCGACTTGTCCTTCACTCATGAGCAGTTCCCCCGGATGCGGCTGTCGGTGATGGCGCCGTGGCGAACGCCGGCGCAATGAAAAGAGGCCGCCCTCTGCCGGGCGGCCTCCTGTCTCAATACTTCACGTTGGGGTGATACTTGCCAAGGATGCCCTGGACCCTGTCCATGGTCTCCTTGCTGGGGGGCTTGATGCCGACCAGATCATAGGTATCTCCCAGCACGTCCCACTTGTGCTTGCCAAGTTCGTGGTAGGGCAGCAGCTCCACCTTCTCGACGCACTCCCCCAGCTCGGCGATGAACTGGCCGAGTCCTTCTGCGCTCTCGTCATCGTCGGACCAGGTGGGCACCACCACGTAGCGGATCCACATGGTCTGGCCGCGGGAGGCCAGGTAGCGGGCGAACTCCAGGGTGTACTTGTTGCTGACGTGGGTGAGGGGAATGTGCTTCTCGTCGTTGATCTGCTTGATGTCGAGCAGCACCAGATCGGTGTTGTCCAGCACCCGGTCGAGCAGCTCGTCGTAGTGACGCACGAAACCGTTGGTGTCGAGGCAGGTGTGGATCCCCTGGGCCTTGCAGGCGGTGAACAATTCGGCGATGAACTCCTGCTGCAGCATGGCCTCGCCGCCGGAGGCGGTCACGCCACCGCCGGAGGCATTCATGAAGTGGCGATAGCTGGTGAGATCCTTCATCAGCTCGGGCACGGTGACCTCGCGGCCGCCCTGGGTGTCCCAGGTGTCCCGGTTGTGACAATACTTGCAGCGCATCAGGCAGCCCTGCATGAACACGATGAAGCGGATGCCGGGGCCGTCGACGGTCCCGCAGGTCTCGACGGAGTGGATCCGGCCAATGATGTCGGTAGTGCCGGTGTCGCTGGCTTCAACGGTCGGGATCCGCTGCGTGCCGGGGGTGGCAGGTCCCTTGGATTCAACGGCGGGGATCCGGTTAATGACTGACATAGACGACTCCAATGGTGCGGACAAGGTTCGAGCGGTCGTTATTTTATGACAGAAAGCCCTATAAATCCTACCAGTTTAGCCCGCAGGGGTGGCACCCAGCAGGCTCTCCAGTGCCTTGACGGGGAGCGGCCGGCTGGTGAGGAAGCCTTGATAATGCTGGCATCCCAGGGCCTTGAGCACGGCGAGCTGCTCCTCTTCCTCCACCCCTTCGGCGGTGACGGTGAAACGAAACACCCGGGCGAGATCCAGGATGGCCTTGACGATGGCCTTGTCCTGTTCGCTGTGGACCAGGGTCTGGATGAAGCTCCTATCCAGTTTGACCTCATCGGCGGGCAGATCCCGCAGATAGGCCAGGGACGAGTAGCCCGTGCCGAAGTCGTCGATGGAGATGAGCAGGCCGAGGGCCTTGAGCTGGCGGATCCTAGCGATGCTCTCCAGCCGGTTTTCCAGCACCACGGACTCGGTGATCTCCAGCAGCAGGCGCGACGGGGGCACCCCGGTGTCCCGCAGAATGTACTCCACCTGCTGCACGAAACCGGCGGTGTGGAACTGGCGGGCGCTGACGTTGACCGACAGATGGGGGATGGCGAGACCGTTGTTGAGCCAGAAGCTGTACTGGGCACAGGCGGTCTTCATCACCCAGTAGCCTATCTCCTGGATCAGGGTGGTCTCCTCGGCGATGGGGATGAACTCCCCGGGGGGCACCATGGTGCCGTCGGCCTTCTGCCAGCGCAGCAGCGCCTCTATGCCCGAGAGCGTGCCGTTGTCGACCCGGTATTGGGGCTGGTAGTGCAGCACCAGCTCGTTGTTGCGCAGGGCATCGCGCAGCTGGTTGTTGAGAGAAAGCTTGCTCTTCTCTTTTTCCGCCATGGCTTCACTGAAGAAGATATGGTTGCCCTGGCCCGCGCGCTTGGCCATGTGGACGGCGGTATCGGCCTGCTGCATCAGGACAAGGTGATCCTTGTCGTCATCGCTGAACAGGCTGATCCCCACGGAGGCGCTGCAGTGCAGCTTGTGATCGCCGATGTCGAAGGGGGCACGGAAGATCCCCATCAGCTCCCGGGCAAAGTGCTCCGCCAGGATCTTGGCGGTGATATAGCCCTGGCCCAGTGCCGTGAAGAGCAGGGCAAACTCGTCACCCGAGGTGCGGGCGAGCACCAGGTTCTCCTGGGGCAGGGACTTGAGTCGCACCACCACGGCCTGGAGCAGCAGATCGCCGCAGGCGTGACCGAGGGAGTCGTTGATGGATTTGAAGTTGTCCAGATCCAGCAGCAGCAGGGCTCCCCACTGGCCACTCGGGGTCTGCAGGGTGCGCTGCATGATGTCGGTCAGGCTGCGCCTGTTGTAGAGATCGCACAGGTCGTCGTAGTAGGCGAGGCGCTCGATGTGGCGGGCGGTCTCCTTCTCCTGGGTGATGTCGTGGAAGCTGCAGACGAAGTGGCTGATCTCCTCCTCCTCGTCCTTGACCCCGCTCACCATGAGCCGCACCGGGAAGAGGTGTCCCTCCCTGTGCAGGCATTGTTCCTCCCCGAGCCAGTATCCCTGCCGGTTGACCGCCGCGATCACCTCCTCCTTGAGGGTGTCGCCATAGTAGGTGGGCCTCAGGGCATCGATGTGCAGGCCCAGCATCTCCTCGCTGGCAAAGCCGGTGATGCGGCTGAAGGAGGCATTGACCTTGAGGATGATGCCCCCGTGATCCATCACCAGCAGGCCGTCGTGGGTGTTGAAGGCCACTTCGGCCAGGCGCAGGGCATCGTCATTGGCCAGGCGCTGCAACTCGCTGGCGGCCCGCTCGCGCTGTTCGTAGAGGACGTCCAACAGGGACGCGGGATCGGCCAGAGGGGTGGCGAGCAGCAGGGTGAGCTGCCCCAGGGGGAGACCGTTTGGCCCCGGGAAGGGGATGCCGACATAGGCCTTGGCGTCGAGAGCCAGCAGCTGGCTCGACTGGGGATAGCGCAGGGCCAGATCTTCCACGTAGAGGCTCTGCCCGTGCTGGAAGATCTCCCGGCCCGGGCCGATGTCCATGGGCATGGGTTTGACGACGGCGAAAGCATCCCCCTCCACCACGCAGCGGGGAATGAGCCAGAGATCCTGGCCGCGAGGCTGAAACTCGCCGATCCAGCCCATGTGGGCACCGCTCAGGCCCATGGCCCAGCGCAGCAGGGCGCGGCAGTAATCGTTGCCGGTCAGGTTGGCAAGCCCGGGTGGGGGCGCGAGGTCCGGGGCGTCGGTCGCCACGGGGTCCGGCTGCCAGTGGCCGAGCAAGCGGGCGCAATGACGTACCAGTTGCAGGGTGTCATCGCTGATGAGGGTGCTCTCGGCATACTCCAGGCTGAGCACGCCGATGAGCTTCTCCTGCTCCAGCAAGGCGCCGTCCAGGCGGGAGCAGACATTGGCATCGGCCAGGTAGTAGTGCTGGCTCAACATGGGCTGGTGGGCCGCCTCCGAGAAGCTCAGGGCGCCCCGGGCACGCAGGGCTCGGATGTAGCGGCTGTCTCCGCGAATGGCACCGAGCGCGTCCACCCCCAGGGTGAACACCGGGGTCAGCTGTTCGCCGCCAAGGGCGCCATGGGCCTGGTAGTGCCAGAGGATCAGGCGATCGGCCCCCAGGCACTCCTTGAGGCTCTCCAGCATGGCGTCATACTGCTGCTGGCTGGCCATCTGGCTCAGGCGCGGCAGTTGCAGGGACAGGCTGGCGGCGCTCTCCTGGGACTGGGTCTGCAGGCAGATGAGCCAGAAGGCGTCCTGCTCGTGGGAGAGGGAAATGTGCCAGAGGAGGGCGTCAAAGCGCAGCACCAGCTTGCCCCCCTTGCCGCTGGCCAGCCGCTGCTCGATGGGCTGGCGCAGGGCGTCCGGCAATTGGGCCGGCCAGGCACTGCGGGGCTCATCGAGCCAGTGGAGCGGCGTCTGCATCACATCGGTCAGGGCGACCAGCCGTTGACTACGGGTATCCAGGCGGAAAAACAGGGGCGCCTGGCTGGCGGTCGGAAGATGGCTGAGCGCGGTAGACGACATGAACTGACACTATCCTGTTGAGCAATTGTCGGAGGGCAAGAATACTGCAAATCCGTGGCAAACAAAATTTCATTGAATTCTAAATTAGATAAGCCTAATTTATTGGTCATTTCCTGTTGAGTGGAGTCTTGCAGATGAAACGGATCCTGATTGTGGGTGGTGTGGCCGGGGGGGCGTCCGCCGCCGCCCGTGCCCGCCGTTTGAGCGAAGAGGCGGAGATCGTGATGTTCGAGCGGGGCGAGTTCGTGAGCTTCGCCAACTGCGGTCTGCCTTATCACATCGGGGGGGATATCCCGGATCGGGATGCCCTGCTGCTGCAGACACCGCAAAGCTTCAAGCGCCGTTTCAACGTGGATGTGCGGGTGTTTCACGACGTCATCGAGATAGACAGGGCCGGCAAGAGCCTGCTGGTGCGCAACCTGCTGACCGGCGAAGAGCGGCGCGAAGCCTACGACGTGCTGCTGCTGAGCCCGGGCGCCGCCCCCATCCGGCCTCCCTTCCCCGGCATCGACAGCCCGGGGGTACACACCCTGCGGAGTATTCCCGACATGGATCGCATCCTGGCGGCGCTGGCGCACGACAAGCCCCGCCACGTCACCGTGGTGGGGGGCGGTTTCATCGGGCTGGAGATGATGGAGGCGCTGCACCAGCGCAAGCTGGCGGTCACCCTGCTTGAGCTCTCCGATCAGGTGATGGCGCCGGTGGACAAGGAGATGGCCAACCTGCTCCACGCCCGCATCCGGGAGGAGGGGGTCGATCTTCGCCTGCGCACCGGCCTCGCTGCCATCGAGAGCCTGGAGGTGCCTGCCGAGAAGACTGCCGCCGTGGCGACCGCCCAGCGGGGTGGACTGCGCCTGACCCTGAGCGACGGCTCTCATCTCGACACCGGCCTGCTGATCCTCGCCATCGGCGTCAAGCCCGAGACTCTGCTCGCCGCCAAGGCGGGGCTGGTGCTGGGAGCGCGGGGCGGCATCAAGGTGGATGCGGGCATGCGCACCTCGGATCCCTGCATCTTCGCGGTGGGGGACGCGGTGGAGGAGACCGACTTCGTCACCGGCGAGTCCGTGCTGATCCCGCTGGCGGGCCCCGCCAACCGCCAGGGGCGCATCGCCGCCGACAACATGCTGGGGCGAAGCGAAACCTACAAGAAGACGCAAGGAACCGCCATCTGCAAGCTGTTCGATCTGGCGGTGGCGAGCACTGGGCTGAACGAGAAGCGGCTGGTGCAGCTGGGGCTGCCGTTCGAGAAGGTCTATGTCCACCCGGGCAGCCACGCCGGCTATTATCCCGGCGCCCACCCGGTCAGCCTCAAGCTGCTGTTTGCCCCCGATGGCAAGATTTACGGCGCCCAGGCCATCGGCAAGGATGGCATCGACAAGCGCATCGACGTGCTGGCGGTGGCCCAGCGCGCCGGCCTCACCGTATTTGATCTGCAGGATCTGGAGCTCACCTATGCGCCGCCCTTTGGCTCGGCCAAGGATGTGATCAACATGGCCGGGTTCGTGGCGAGCAACCATCTGAAGGGGGACACCCTGCTCTGCCACGCAGCCGAGGTGCTGGCTCGCCACCCCCATCAGCAGGTGGTGGATGTGCGAAACGGCCCCGAACTCGACAAGCTGGGGCGCATTCCGGGGGCGATGCACATTCCTCTGGACGAGCTGCGTGGCCGTCTTGATGAGCTGCCCAAGGATAAAGAGCTGCTCATCAGTTGCCAGGTGGGACTGCGGGGACACGTGGCCTGCCGTCTGCTGAGCCAGCACGGTTTTCGGGTCAAGAACCTCTCCGGCGGTTTCAAGACCTGGCAGACGGTGATCGCCGAGTAGATCCTCCAGGCTGACATGGCCCGATTGATCACTCTGTATGCAAACGGGCCACTCCAGTGAGTGGCCCGTTTCTTCATCAGGGGCCAATGCCGCCCGACATGGCAGTTGGTGTTCCCGGGAGTGACGCTTTATTCTATTGGCTCCTGCGCTGCGGCGATCCAACCCGGGATGAACACCATGCACCTCTCTCTCTCCTGCCCCGTGACTCGTCTTCCCCGTGTGGCCTGGCTGGCGGCGCTGCTGCTGGCCGGTTGCGGCCCCGACAAACCTGCCAGCCAGGTGC
>NZ_CAWMFQ010000128.1:0-11681 GCF_963866995.1 Aeromonas sp. ZOR0002
CCACCAGCGATGCGGCCCGTGAGTCCGATGCGGCCCGCGGCGTGGTGAACAGCGCCATCGGCAGTATCAACCGGCTGGTGGACGAAGTGCATGTGGCGGCCGGGGTCATCGAGCAGCTCGCCCACGAGACCGGCAAGATAGGCTCCGTGGTGGAGGTCATTCGCGGCATCGCCGATCAGACCAACCTGCTGGCCCTCAACGCCGCCATCGAGGCGGCCCGGGCGGGCGAGCAGGGGCGCGGCTTTGCGGTGGTGGCGGACGAGGTGCGATCCCTCGCGGGCCGTACCCAGCAGAGCACCAAGGAGATCAACGAGATGCTCCAGCGCCTGCAGGGCGGAGTGAAACAGGCGGTGGAGGTGATGCAGGCCAGCGAGGCACGCAGCCAGGAGACGGTGCAGGAAGCGAGCCACATCGCCAGCTCCCTGGACAGCATGGTGGCGGCGGTCGGCACCATCAACGACATGAACATCCAGATCGCCACGGCCGCCGAGGAGCAGCACGCGGTCTCCGAGGAGATCAACAAGAACCTGGTGGCCATCCAGCAGATCGTCAGCGAGCTGACCGAGGCGTCCGGGGAGTCCAGCACCACCACCCGCGCCCTGGCAGGCACGGGTGACAAATTGCGCCAACTCGTCTCCCGCTTCCGTTACTAATCACATTTTTGCCGTCTGGACAGGATTTCCAGACGGCAAATTTGGGGATCGGCGCAGAATGTGTGAAAATCGCGCCATTCGTTCCTTTCGTTAGCCCCAACCCTATGAATGAGATCGTGAAAGGCAGTATCGATTTGATCCGTCAGCTCAACTACGGCCTGGTCTATGCCAGCTTGGAGGAGCACAAGGAGCTGTCCCGTACCGATCTGTCCCGTCTGACCGGCCTGTCGCCTGCCAGCATCACCAAGATCACCCGCGAGCTGCTGGACGGCGGCCTGGTGATCACCTGCGGCGAGAGCTCGGTGGGGCGTGGCCGTCGCCAGACCCTGCTGCGCATCAATGAGCGCCGCTTCCAGTTTCTCTCCATGCGCCTGGGGCGCGGCTATGTGGACATGGCCCTGTTCGATCTCGCGGGCCACTCCCTGGCGCGCCATCGCCATGTCTTCAACGAGGCGGAGCGTGCCGAGCTGCTGGCCAGCCTGGTGCGGGCCATCGAGGGCTTTTTGCCCAAGAAGGCGCTGCGTCTGGCCTGCATCGCCCTCTGCCTGCCCGGCCAGGTGGAGCGCCACTCCGGCATGGTCAAGCATTTTCCCTATTACGATCTGCGCAACTGGCCCCTCGGTCCCACCCTGCAGGAGGCCTTCTCGGTACCCGTGCTGGTGAGCGGCGACGTGCGCACCTGGATCCAGGCCGAGCGGGAGTGGGGCGCCGCCAGGAACTGCTCGGATGCGGTGCTGGTGTTTGTGCACAACGACATCGGGGTCGGCATGGTGGTCAATGGCCAGCTCATCGAGAGCGAGTCGGCTCTGCTCGGGGATCTCAGCCACCTGCAGCTCGAACCTTATGGCCAGCGCTGCTACTGCGGTGGCTTCGGTTGCGCCTGCACCCTGGTGACCAATCAGGCGCTGGAGGCGCAATATCGGGAGCTGCGCGAACGGATGCAGGAGTTCGATCTGCCCGAAAGCGTCACCATCCGCGAGCTGTGCGAGCTGGCGTTGGCGGGCAACAGCCTGTGTCAGGACATCCTGCACCAGGCGGCGGGCCGCCTCTCCCGGGTGCTGGCGAACCTCATCTGCTTGCTCAACCCGGGCAAGCTGCTGCTCGGGGGGGAGATCACCCGGGCCGATCGACTGCTCTTCCCCATGCTGCACCAGTCCCTGGCAAGCCAGTTGCCGGCGGAATACCTGGTGCGCCTGCAGATCGAATCCACCCACTTTTACGAAGATCCCACCAAACCCACCTCGGTGCAGGTGCACAAGGCCCTGCGCGATGGCAGTCTGCTGCTTGACTTGTTGCGAGGCGACAAGGAGGCATGAGGCTCGGGTTGCAAGGACGCTTCCTGCTCATTCTCTGTCTGGTCAGTCTGTTGCAACTGGTGTTGCTGAGCGGGGCCAGCTACTACTATGTCGCCGAGCAGCGCTACCGGGAGGTGGGGGATCAGGCCCTGGATGTGGCACGGCTGGTGGCCCGTGAGCCCGGCGTCATCGCCGGGGTGAAGCGAGCCGATAGCACCCGCCTCAACGTGCTGGTGGAGCGGATGCGGGCCGAGGTCGGTGCCAGCTACATCGTCATCGGGGACAGGCAGGCCACCCGCCTGGTGCACCCCAATGCGGACAGGATAGGCAAACCCATGATGGGGGACGATCCCGGACGCGCCCTACGGGGGGAGTTCTACATCTCCCGCGCTCAAGGGTCCCTCGGGGTCTCGGTGCGCGGCAAGGGGCCCATCCGGGATGAGATGGGCAGGGTCATCGGCGTGGTCTCTGTTGGTTATCTGGTGCGGGACATAGAGGCGGACCTGCAGGGCTTCCTGCGCTTTGGCCTCGCAATGACACTGCTCATCGTGCTGCTCAACAGTGTCGCCGCGGCCTGGCTGGCCAAACGCTACAAGCGGGCCCTGCTGGGGTTTGAGCCCGAGCAGATCGGCCGCCTCTATGCGGAGCTCGACTGCACCCTGCGCACGGTGCGCGAGGGGATACTCACCATCGACGAGCAAGGCAGGCTCACCTCCCTCAACCCCAACGGCATCCGGCTGCTGCGCCTCGATGAGCGGGCTGCGCAGGCCGCCATAGGCCAGCCCGTCACCCGCTTGCTGCCCGGCAGCCGCATGCTCTCCCTCATTCAGGATCCCCGGCCCCAGTATGACGAGGAGATAGTGCTCAACGGTCAGTCCCTCATCGTCAACCGGCTGCCTCTGGTGCAGGAGGGTCGGCTGATCGGCGCCGTGTCGAGCTTTCGGCGCAAGGACGAGTTGGCCGAGCTCAGTGCCCAGCTCTCCCAGGTGCAGGCCTACAGCGATCTGCTGCGGGTGCAGACCCACGAACACAACAACCAGCTCGGCACCATCGCCGGCCTCATCGAGCTGGGGGCCACCCGGGAGGCGCTCGCCTTCATCGGCCGGGAGGCGGCCACCGAGCAGACCCTCCTGAGCTTTTTGATGGGGGCCATCGCCAAGCCCAAGGTGGCGGGCCTGCTGCTTGGCAAGTACCACAGAGCCCATGAGCTGGGACTGGTGCTGGAGGTGGATCCGGATTCCCGCCTGCACGACATCCCCGCCCGGGTCAGCGGCTCCCAGCTGGTGACCCTGCTTGGCAACCTCATCGACAACGCCTTCGAGGCGACCCGCGGCCATGGCGCCCCCTACCAGCCGATCCGGGTCTCTTTGAGCGATCTCGGCCAGGATCTCATTCTGGAGGTGGAGGACGGGGCCGGCGGCGTCGATCCCGCTTTGGCGGACACCTTGTTCGAGCGCGGGGTCAGCAGCAAGCCCGAGCCAGGACACGGTATCGGGCTCTCCCTGGTGCGCAAGACACTGGATGCCCTGCAGGGTACCATCACCATCGAAGCCACGGCGCAGGGAAGTTGTGTCGTCTGTTACATACCCAAGGAGGTATGAGTGATCAAGATCCTGATCGTCGAGGATGATCCGGCCATTGCCGAGATCCACCGTCGCTTCGTGCAGCGCCTCGCCGGTTTCGAGGTGCTGGGGGTGGCGCTCACCCTGTTCGATGCCAGAGAGCAGATAGAGATCCTCAAACCCGATCTGGTGTTGCTGGATGTCTGGCTGCCGGACGGGGAGGGCTTCTCCCTGCTGCGGGAGTTGCGCCAGCGCGGGGCCCACCTCGACGTCATCCTGCTCACCGCCGCCCGTGAGGCCGCGGCACTGCAGGAGGCGATGCGCCTCGGGGTGGTGGATTTCATCTTGAAACCCGTGGTGTTCGAGCGACTGCGCGATACGCTCGACAAATATTGCCAGAGCCGCGCCGCGCTTGCGGCGCTGGCGGACATCGATCAGCAGGCGGTGGATGCGCTCCTTGGCTCCCCGTTGCAACAGGTGGCGGCGGGCGGCCTGCCCAAGGGGATAGACGCCCTCACCCTGCAAAGGGTGCTGGCGGCCCTCCATCTGGAGGGGGCCAGCGCCGAGGAGATAGGCAGCCGGGTCGGGGTGAGCCGCACCACGGCGCGCCGCTATCTGGAGTTTCTGGTGGGTCAGCAGCTGGCGAGCCCGGAGCTGGAGTACGGCACCGTGGGCCGGCCGGAGCGGCGCTACCGTCAGCGCTGAGTGGCCGGTTCCAACTCAAGAAAAAGAGCGCCTTTTGGCGCTCTTTTTGTGATGGCTGGGATCAGGTCGGGTCGGATTGCAGGGTCGCTACCGGCGTGCGACGGGCCTGCCACCACTGCCAGAGCGGCAGCAGCAGCATCACCAGGGTGACCAGGGTGAAGCCCAGGGTGATGGGGCGCTCCCACAGGAAACTCAGGGAGCCGTCGTTGATCACCAGGGCCCGGCGCAGGTTGTCCTCCAGCATGCCTCCCAGGATGAAGCCGAGCAGCATGGGGGCCATGGGGAAGTCAAGCAGGCGCAGCCCGATGGCCACCAGGGCCACCAGCACCATCACATAGATGTCCATGGTGTTGAAGGAGACCAGATAGACCCCGATCAGCGAGAACAGCAGCACCATGGGGATGAGCACGGGGCGCGGCACTTGCAGGATCTTGGCCAGGTAGGGAATGAGCGGCAGGTTGAGGATCAGCAGCACCACGTTGCCCAGATACATGGAGATGATCACCGACCAGAAGACGTCAGGGTGCTCCATGAAGAGGCGCGGGCCGGGCTGGATGCCGTAGGCGATGAGGGCCCCCAGCATCAGGGCCGTGGTGCCGGAGCCCGGGATCCCCAGGGTCAGCAGCGGCACGAAGGCCCCGCTGGAGGCGGCGTTGTTGGCCGCTTCCGGCGCGGCTATGCCGGTCAGACTGCCCTTGCCAAACTCGTCCCGTTTGCCCTTGCGGGCGAAGTTGCGCTCGGCCCCATAGGCCATGAAGGAGGCGATGGTGGCACCGGCCCCCGGCAGCACGCCGATGAGAAAGCCCAGCACAGAGGAGCGGGCTATGGGGGGCGCTATCTCCTTTACCTCGTCCCGGCTCAGCTTGAGGGAGCCGAGCTGCTGCATCTTGCTCGCCTCCTCCTGGCTGGTGTCCTTTCCCGGGCGCAGCACCGTCATCAGGATCTCTGCCAGGGCGAAGGTGGCCATGGCCAGCAGCAGGAAGGAGAAACCATCGCGCAAGTCCGGGAGACCGAAGGTGAATCTGTCCACCCCGACGCTGCGGTCGATGCCGACGGTGGAGATCATGATGCCAAACAGCGCCATGATCAGCGCCTTGAGCACCTGGCCCTTGCCGGCGAAAGCCGCCACCGCGGAGAGCCCGAGCACCATGAGGGCGAAGTAGTCCGCCGACTGGAAGGCGAGGGAGACCTTGGCGAGCAGGGGCGCCGCCACCATCAGGAAGATGGCCGACAGGGTGCCGCCGACGAAGGAGGCGTAGGCGGCGATGGCCAGCGCCTTGCCCGCCTGCCCCTTGCAGGCCAGCGGATAGCCGTCGATGGCGGTGATCATGCTGGCGGAGCAGCCCGGGGTGTTGATCAGGATGGAGGCGGTGGAGCCGCCGAACATGGAGCCGTAATAGACCCCGGCCATCAGGATGATGCCGGAAGCCGGATCCAGCCCGTAGGTGATGGGGATCATCAGGGCGATGGCGGTGACCGGGCCCAGCCCCGGCAGCATGCCGATGAAGGTGCCGACGAAGCAGCCGACCACCACCATGAAGAGGTTGATGGGCATCATGGCGGTGCCAAGCCCTTGCAGGATTCCGTCTAACATGGGTTCTCCTTATCCCAGCAACTGGGTGAACAGCCGACCCGGCTCGAGATAGACATTGAGCCCCTTGGTCAGCAGGGCCCAGAACATGAGGGTGAAAGGTATGCTCACCTTGCAGGCGAAGGCGAGGCTCTGCTCGCCCATCAGCCGGATGCCGCCGATGAGGAACAAGATGGTGGCGAAGAGGAAGCCGAGCCAGCCAAGGGCTAGGCCATAGACCAGCATCAGCCCCAGCAGGGCGAACACCAGCCGCCAGTTGCCGGACTCCTTGCCCAGTCGCTCTCCTCCCGGGGAACAGATCAGGATCAGGGAGAGCAGGACCCCGACACCTGCCAGGGCATAGGGCAGGGTGCTGGCGGTAAAGGGTTCATATTCGTCCCCCGGGTAGCCGGGGATCTGGGTGGCGTGATAGCCGTAGGCGAGGGAGAGCAGCAAAAACAGCAGTCCCCCGAACCTTTCCTTGGTCAGTGGCATGATGACTCCGATGGGCGGGCCTGGCCCGCCACAGGCTGAGGGTTATTTGATGAAGCCGAGCTCGCGCATCAGGCCGCCGATCTGCTGCTCCTGGCTGTTGAGGAAGGCAGTGAACTCGGGACCGGCCTGATACTGGTTGATCCAGCTGTTGCGCGCGCGCACCGCTTCCCACTCCGGCTTGTCGTACATCTGCTTGAGCAGAGCGGCGAACTCGGCGGACTGCTCGGGGCTGACGTCGGGGGAGGCGAAGTAGCCGCGCCAGTTCGCAAACACGGTGGGGTTGCCCTGCTCGGAGAAGGTGGGCACCTGGCTGGCGTCCGGCATCCGCTCGGGGGCGGTGACGCCGAGGATCCGCATCTGGCCGGACTTGACCGCCTCCATCGCCTCGCCAAAGCCGGTGGAGAGCACCTGGGTTTCCCCCGCCAGCACCGCCGCCATGGCGCTGCCGCCGGCGTCATAGGCCACGTAGCGCAGCTTGCCGGCATCGGCCCCCGCATTCTTGAAGGTCATGGCGGCCACCAGGTGATCCAGACTGCCGCGGGCGGAGCCGCCGGCAATCTTCACCTTGGCGGGATTGGCTTCATAGGCGGCCAGCAACTGGGCCCAGTTCTGATAGGGGGAGTCCAGGGGGACCGCCAGCGCCTGATAGTCGGCGATGATGGCGGCGACCGGGGTGAGATCCCGGAAGGATTGCGGCAGCTCCTTGGAGAGGGACTTGACGATGATGGGGGTGGAGTTGACCAGCAGCGTCTTGTCGGACTGTGCCGAGGTCTCGATCAGGTGGGCGATGGCCTTGGCGCCGCCGCCGGCCGAGATGTTCTGGTAGGAAGCGGTGTTGATGAGGCCGGACTTGGTCAGAGCCTCGCCGGTGCCACGGGCCGTGTTGTCCCAGCCGCCGCCGGCGCCGCCCGGGATCAGGAAGTGGACTTCGTCTATCTTGGCCTGGACGCCGAGGCTGGCCCCCAGCAGGCAGCAGAGCAGGGTGCGCTTGAAGGTTCCTTGCAACATGGTGTTCTCCTTGTGATTGTTGCAAGAAGGTTAATTAATCATGTCTGGCTGGAAAACAATCTGGCCGTATGGCTATTAAGGCTGTTGTGACCATTGTGTTCATTCTGGTCATGGGCCGAAGAGGGGGGCGCGCATAGAAACGAAGCGCCCGTGAGCGCCTCGTCCGGCAAGGATCACTGGGTCGGTTTCGCCGCCGATGTGCTGACGTCCTCCTTCGCCTCCTGTTTCAGGGCATCGCTCGCCTGCTGGCGCAGGACAACCTGTTCCATCACCAGCTTGTAGGCGATGTAGTACTTGTAGATGTTGCCCACATAGGTGACCGTCTCGGGGCCGATTTTCTCCGCTGCCACGTACTCGACGTTGTGAAACCAGACGTTGGGATCCAGCCCCCGTTTTCTGGCCTCGGCGCGGAGCCGCGCCACCCGGGCGGGACCGGCATTGTAGGAGGCGAACGAGAAGAGGGCCTTGTCGAGGGCGGTCATGGGCTCGTCCGCATAGTAGTGATCGATCATCCAGCGCATGTATTTGACGCCGCCGTGAATATTGGGCTCGAGCTTGCGGATGTCGCCGACCTTCAGCCCCTTGCCGGTGGCGGGCATGATCTGCATGATGCCGATGGCGCCCACATGGCTGCGGGCCTGGTGGTTGAGGGCGGACTCCTGGTAGCCCTGGGCCGCCATCAGCAGCCAGTCCATGTCATAGCGTTCGCCATATTCACGGAACAGCTCGACCACCTGCAGGAATTTCTTGCGCTCCGCCTCGGCGGCGGCGCTCTTGACGAACTTGTTCTGCTTGAGATAACGGGCCAGGATCTCGTCCCCCGTCGCCTTGCCACGCAGCGCCTTGATCTGCTCGTTGAGCATGGCGAGCAACTGGGGGCTCTCCTTGCGCACCGCCCAGGCGATGACGCCCCCTTCCCGGAACACGGGGGCGTCGTGAATGGTGATCCCGGGGAAAATCTTTTGCCAGAAGCGGGCCTTGTGCTCGTCCATGACGATGAAGGGGAGCAGGCCCGCATTGACCATCTCCACCAGATCTTCATCTTCGAGCACCTCCGAGGCGGGCTGGAGGTCGATGAGGGGCTCTCCCGCCGACTTGCGGGCCTGGTTGTAGGCCACCAGGCTCTCGTAGTAGCTGGAGGAGGGGCGCACGAAGACGCGCTGGCCCCCGAGATCGGCGGCGCTTTCCACCTTGGGGGAGAGGGGGCCGGAGACGAGCAGCTCCCGCACGTTTTCAAGCAGGGGATCGGTGAAGGCGATACCCTGCTTCTTGCGCTTGTCCGTGATGGTGAGATTGGCGGCGGCGATGTCGCCTTTGCCCTCGATGAGGGAGGTCAGCAGGGCTTCCCGGGCCACGGGAATGAAGACGAAGTGCACCTTGAGGTGGCGTTTGATCGCCTTTTGCTTGCGCAACTGTTCGTTGAGGCGCTTTTCCACCTGCATGAAGGCATCGTAGGTGACGCCCCGCTGCACGCCCTTGGTGATGAAAAATCCCGTCTTGTTGTAGGTGGTGAGCACTCGGATGGTGCGCTGCTCCAGCATGACGTCGAGATCCCCCAGCCTGGGTCTGGCAAGCTCGTCGTTTGCAAAGCTCAGGGCGCTTTTCTCCGTCTTTTCCTCGGGGGCCACCTGCTTGCCGGATTCGGCTCCCCAGGCTGGCGTCAGGGAGCAGAACCACCAGATCACAATCATCCATGCGCGTTTCATCACTTACACCTCGCTCGTTTTATTGAGTGTAAGTGGCACCTTGTAGAGGATTTAGCTTATTGGGTTTGATAGAGATGGTCCCATAGCACGATTTCCACTATTCCATCCAGGAGTGCCCGCCCATGAAAAAAGGAGCCTCGAGGCTCCTTTATTTCTGCGTGTTGCGGGCCCGTTTGGCTAGAACCAGAAGCCGATGATGAAGGAGCCCGCCAGGGTCAGCATCACGTTGGCCACCGCATAGGTGCCGGCGTAGCCGAGCGCCGGGATGGAGCTGTTGGCCGCCTCGTTCACCACGTCCATGGCCGGGGCGCAGGTACGGGCGCCCGTGATGGCACCAAGTAGCAGGGCCGGGTTCATTTTGAGCACCCAGACACCGAACAGGTAGCCTACCAGCACCGGCAAGGTGGTCACCAGCATGCCGGAGAAGAGCACCACCATCCCCACTTCGCTCAGGTGATCAAGGATGCCGCCCCCGGCCTTGAGGCCGGTGCTCACCATGAAGACGGCAAGACCGAGATCCTTGGCAAGGCGCAGGGCGCCTGGTGGCACATAGCCCACCGTGGGGTGGTTGGCACGCAGGTAGCCCATCAGGATCCCCGCCAGCAGCAGGCCGACGGCATTGCCGAGGCCGAACTCTATCTGGCCGAACACCAGGGAGACGGAGCCGATGAGCAGGCCCAGCACGAAGAAGGTGGCGAAAGCCACCAGATCCGTGGTCTGGCTATGGATGCTGATGAAGCCTATCTTGTTGGCCAGCAGCTTGACCCGCTGCTTCTCGCCGCTGATCTGCAGCACGTCGCCCTTTTGCAGCATGATGTTGCGATCAAAGGGCATCTCTATCTGGGAGCGCACCACCCGGTTGAGGAAGCATCCCTTCTCGGTGAGGTTGAGCTCCACCAGATGGCGACCCACCACGGCATCATTCTTCACCACGATCTCTTCGGTGACGATCTGCAGGTCAAGAAGGTTTCGATCGAACACCTCCTTGCCGTTGCGGTAGTTGACGTCGAGCTTCTCGTGGCTCTCGGGGTAGCCCACCAGGGCGATCTCGTCCCCTTCCTGAATGACGGCGTCACCATCGGGGCTGGCCAGAATGCCGTTGCGGCGAATGCGCTCCACATAGCAGCCGGTGTGGGGATAGATGCCGGTTTCGCGCAGGGTACGACCGCCGATCCAGGCGGCGAGCTCCGGGCCGACCCGATAGGCGCGGATGATGGGCAGATAGGTCTTGCGGCTCTCGCTGTCGGAGAGCCCCCGCTCGCGGGCGATCTTCTGGGCCTCGGTGTTGAGATCCAGCCTGGCCAGGGAAGGAAGGTAGCGCACCACCAGCATCAGGCCCACCAGGCCCACCAGGTAGGTCAGAGCGTAGCCGATCCCCATGTTGTCGAGCACCGACTGCATGTCGGTCTGGTGGGGCAGGTTGAGCAATCCGCTTCGCAGGGCGTCCTGGGCCCCCACCAGGGCCGGCGTGGAGGTGAGGGAACCTGCCAGAATGCCGGCGGCCATGCCGGGCCCCAGATTGAAGAACTTGGCGAGCCCCACGGTCAGCAGCAGGGCCGACAGCAGGATCACCAGGGTCAGGGTGATGTAGTGGATGCCGTCGCGAAGGAAGACGCTGAAAAAGTGCGGCCCCGCTTCAATCCCCACGCAGAATATGAACAGCATGAAGCCGACGTTTTCAGTGGAGGTGGAAAACTGGAATCCCATCTGGCCAAACAGCAGGGCGGTGAAGAGCACGCCTATGGTGTTGCCTATCTGGAAGTTGCCGATGCGTACCTTGCCCAGCAGCAGCCCGAAGGCCAGTACCACGAACAGCAGCAGGGAGTCGCTTTGATGTAGCAGTGTCACGAAATCTATGGTCATGCCCGGAAAAACCGAGGAAAAAAGTGGGGCCGATATTGTGCCGGATCCTGTATCAAGAAAGAAGCGCCAAAGCGGATTAACAGCCAGTTAAGTGCTGGTCTCTTCGGTGAAGGCAGGGATGCGAGGGGGGGATGGGGAAAACACCTCTATTTTACGCTGCAAGGCCCGCTGTCAATGAGTGAAATATGCTGTCGAGCCGGGAGGGGATGACGCTCCTGTGGACAATTTATTACCTGCTGCATGGGGAGCAAACGGGCATGTTTTTCAGCATTTTCCACTGAGGAAATTGAAGGGTGACAAAAGAGACTCATGACTCATCCGGCGAGGGCTGACCCGCAGGACGCGGCATAGCGAAAAAAAATCCCCCACAGGCAGCACCGCGAGTCGATTCATCCCATTTAGGGGGGAAGGGAAAAACAGCAGAAAATGGGGAAGAGGGGAGGCGGCCAGCGCAAACCGGGGACAATGGCTGCCAGCCCAGATGAACCGTGGCTTTGGTCAAGTTACCCACAGAAACTGTGGATAACCCTGTTCATGAAACTTGGCGATCAGGCTGAAAGCCGCGCCAATACTGGGCTGCAAGGACTGTTCAAAAAATACCTGCAATAAATTGTTTCTATAAAAATCAAATAGTTATGCGCAGCAGAACAAAACGCTGCTGGTCAGTATCGGGAGATCAAAAGGGAGTCAGGCCGCAGGGAAGGGCTTGTGCATTAAAATTGGAAGAGGAAAGCACTAAAGTGGATAACTTGCACCGAGATGGTGAGGAATTGGCTCCCCCGACTGGACTTGAACCAGTGACATACGGATTAACAGTCCGCCGT
>NZ_CAWMFQ010000129.1:0-4640 GCF_963866995.1 Aeromonas sp. ZOR0002
CCTTTTGTGGGCAACTGTCAGGTGAATACAATCTCCATACAATATATCTGTTACAAAGAGTCGTCTAATTGTATTGCCTGTACCGCCATTAGCTGAACAGCATCGCATCGTCGCCAAAGTGGATGAACTAATGGCCCTCTGCGATCAACTAAAATCCCGCCTGCAAACCAGCCAGCAGACCCAGCTTGCCCTGGCCGAGTCGTTGGTGGAAGGAGCCCTTGCCTGATGAGCCGCATATTTAATGTCTATTGCGATGAGTCCTGCCATCTGGAGAACGATGGTCAATCGGCCATGGTGCTCGGGGCTGTGTGGTGTCCGCTGGATAAGCGCCACGAGATTGTGCGTCGCTTGCGCGAGATCAAGCAAAAGCACGGGCTGGCGCCGGATTTCGAGGTGAAGTGGACCAAGGTTAGTCAGTCGAAACTCACCTTTTATCGTGATCTGCTGGATTACTTTTTCGATGATGATGACCTTCACTTTCGTGGTCTGGTTATCCCGGATAAGTCACAGCTAAATCATGAAGCGTTTGGGCAGAGTCATGACGACTGGTACTACAAAATGTATTTCGTCATGTTGAAGACGATCTTTGAACCGCAGAATGGCTATCGAGTCTATATCGATATCAAGGATACCTTGGGGCATGAGAAGATCAGTAAGTTGCATGATGTGTTGTGCAACAACACGTATGACTATTCGAAGAAAATCATTCATCGGGTGCAGCGGATCCACTCTCATGAAGCCGAGTTGCTGCAAGTTGCGGATCTTTTGATCGGAGCCCTGAGCTATCTGCATCGAGGGTTGACCAGCAGCCAAGCCAAGCTGGCGTTGATTGAAAGAATACGGCAACGAAGTGGTTACAAGCTGACGCACAATACCCTTCTGCGAGAGAGCAAGTTCAATCTGATGGTCTGGTGCAGCAGGGGTGGATGGTGATGCAACCTGTATGGCTACCTGACCTCATTCTGATGACTGCCTCTGGCGGTGATTGGGGGCGTTTTTTCTCTGCTGTTTGGGGGCACCTCAGAAAACGGAAAATAAAGCACGCTAAGGCATAGCTGACCTTGCCAGGCCTGCTTCGCCCTGTAGTGACGCGATCAACGGGCAGGAAACATTCCCCTTTCGTGCATGGCAGGCGCACACGAGTTCAGACAGCACGGTTTCCATGCGCGCCAAGTCGGCCATCTTCTCGCGCACGTCCTTGAGCTTGTGTTCGGCCAGGCTGCTGGCCTCCTCGCAGTGGGTGCCATCGTCGAGCCGCAACAGCTCGGCAATCTCGTCCAGACTGAACCCCAGCCGCTGTGCCGATTTCACGAATTTCACCCGAACCACGTCCGCCTCCCCATAGCGGCGGATGCTGCCGTAAGGCTTGTCCGGTTCCCGCAACAGGCCCTTGCGCTGATAGAAGCGGATTGTCTCCACGTTGACCCCGGCCGCCTTGGCAAAAACGCCAATGGTCAGGTTTTCCAAATTATTTTCCATATCGCTTGACTCCGTACATGAGTACGGAAGTAAGGTTACGCTATCCAATCCAAATTCAAAAGGGCCAACGTATGTCTGAACCACAAAACGGGCGCGGTGCGCTCTTCGCCGGCGGGCTGGCCGCCATTCTTGCATCGACCTGCTGCCTGGGGCCGCTAGTACTGGTCGCCCTGGGCTTCTCCGGTGCTTGGATCGGCAACCTGACGGTGCTGGAACCCTATCGACCGTTGTTCATCGGCGCGGCGCTAGTGGCGCTGTTCTTCGCCTGGAAGCGGATTTACCGGCCCGTGCAGGCATGCAAGCCAGGTGAGGTCTGCGCGATTCCGCAGGTGCGCGCCACCTACAAGCTGATTTTCTGGATCGTGGCCGTGCTGGTCCTGGTCGCGCTTGGATTTCCCTATGTCGTTCCATTTTTCTATTAACCAGGAGTTCATCATGAAGAAACTGTTTGCCTCCCTTGCCCTCGCCGCCGCTGTTGCCCCGGTGTGGGCCGCTACCCAGACCGTCACGCTAGCGGTTCCCGGCATGACTTGCGCCGCCTGCCCGATCACAGTCAAGAAAGCGCTCTCCAAGGTCGAAGGCGTGAGCAAGGTCGATGTGGGCTTCGAGAAGCGCGAGGCCGTCGTCACTTTTGACGACACCAAGGCCAGCGTACAGAAGCTGACCAAGGCCACCGCAGACGCCGGCTATCCGTCCAGCGTCAAGCAGTGAGCCAGCAAGCCAACGACAACAGCGAGAGCCGCTTCATGGGACTGATGACACGCATTGCCGATAAAACCGGCGCGCTCGGCAGCGTCGTTTCCGCGATGGGCTGCGCCGCCTGCTTTCCAGCCCTCGCCAGCTTCGGCGCGGCCATCGGGCTGGGCTTCTTGAGCCAGTACGAGGGACTGTTCATCAGCCGCCTGCTGCCGCTGTTTGCCGCGCTGGCCTTCCTGGCGAACGCGCTGGGTTGGTTCAGTCATCGGCAATGGCTGCGCAGTCTGCTCGGCATGATCGGCCCGGCCATCGTGTTTGCGGCCACGGTCTGGCTGCTCGGCAACTGGTGGACGGCGAACCTGATGTACGTCGGCCTGGCCTTGATGATTGGGGTGTCGATCTGGGACTTCGTGTCGCCGGCGCATCGCCGTTGCGGACCGGACGGCTGCGAACTCCCCGCCAAGCGCTTGTGAAAGACGGCTGACCGTGCGACACGGCGGCCCACACGAATAAGGAACGATGGTATGAGCACTCTCAAAATCACCGGCATGACTTGCGACTCGTGCGCAGTGCATGTCAAGGACGCCCTGGAGAAAGTGCCCGGCGTGCAATCAGCGGATGTCTCCTACGCCAAGGGCAGCGCCAAGCTCGCCATTGAGGTCGGCACGTCACCCGACGCGCTGACGGCCGCTGTAGCTGGACTCGGTTATCGGGCCACGCTGGCCGATGCCCCCTCAGTTTCGACGCCGGGCGGATTGCTCGACAAGATGCGCGATCTGCTGGGCAGAAACGACAAGACGGGTAGCAGCGGCGCATTGCATATCGCCGTCATCGGCAGCGGCGGGGCCGCGATGGCAGCGGCGCTGAAGGCCGTCGAGCAAGGCGCACGTGTCACGCTGATCGAGCGCGGCACCATCGGCGGCACCTGCGTCAATGTCGGTTGTGTGCCGTCCAAGATCATGATCCGCGCCGCCCATATCGCCCATCTGCGCCGGGAAAGCCCGTTCGATGGCGGCATCGCCGCTACCACGCCGACCATCCAGCGCACGGCGCTGCTGGCCCAGCAGCAGGCCCGCGTCGATGAACTGCGCCACGCCAAGTACGAAGGCATCTTGGAGGGCAATCCGGCGATCACTGTGCTGCACGGCTCCGCCCGCTTTAAGGACAATCGCAACCTGATCGTGCAACTCAACGACGGCGGCGAGCGCGTGGTGGCATTCGACCGCTGCCTGATCGCCACCGGCGCGAGCCCGGCCGTGCCGCCGATTCCCGGCCTGAAAGACACTCCGTACTGGACTTCCACTGAAGCGCTGGTCAGCGAGACGATTCCTAAGCGCCTGGCCGTGATTGGCTCATCAGTGGTGGCGCTGGAGCTGGCGCAGGCGTTCGCCCGACTCGGAGCGAAGGTGACGATCCTGGCTCGCAGCACGCTGTTCTTCCGCGAAGACCCAGCTATAGGCGAAGCCGTCACGGCCGCATTCCGCATGGAGGGCATCGAGGTGAGGGAACACACCCAGGCCAGCCAGGTCGCGTATATCAATGGTGAAGGGGACGGCGAATTCGTGCTCACCACGGCGCACGGCGAACTGCGCGCCGACAAGCTGCTGGTCGCCACCGGCCGCGCGCCCAACACACGCAAGCTGGCACTGGATGCGACGGGCGTCACGCTCACCCCGCAAGGCGCTATCGTCATCGACCCCGGCATGCGTACAAGCGTGGAACACATCTACGCCGCAGGCGACTGCACCGACCAGCCGCAGTTCGTCTATGTGGCGGCAGCGGCCGGCACTCGCGCCGCGATCAACATGACCGGCGGTGACGCGGCCCTGAACCTGACCGCGATGCCGGCCGTGGTGTTCACCGACCCGCAAGTGGCGACCGTAGGCTACAGCGAGGCGGAAGCGCACCATGACGGCATCAAAACTGATAGTCGCACGCTAACGCTGGACAACGTGCCGCGCGCGCTCGCCAACTTCGACACGCGCGGCTTCATCAAACTGGTGGTTGAAGAAGGCAGCGGACGACTGATCGGCGTGCAGGCAGTGGCCCCGGAAGCGGGCGAACTGATCCAGACGGCCGCACTGGCGATTCGCAACCGGATGACGGTGCAGGAACTGGCCGACCAGTTGTTCCCCTACCTGACGATGGTCGAAGGGTTGAAGCTCGCGGCGCAGACCTTCAACAAGGATGTGAAGCAGCTTTCCTGCTGCGCCGGGTGAGGACAAGGAGGTGTGCGATGAGCGCCTACACGGTATCGCAACTGGCCCATAACGCTGGGGTGAGCGTACATATCGTGCGCGACTACCTGGTGCGCGGCTTGTTACGGCCGGTGGCCTGCACCACGGGCGGCTACGGCGTGTTCGACGATGCGGCCTTGCAACGGCTGTGCTTCGTGCGCGCGGCCTTCGAGGCGGGTATCGGCCTGGATGCCCTGGCGCGGCTGTGCCGTGCGCTCGACGCAGCGG
>NZ_CAWMFQ010000130.1:0-216 GCF_963866995.1 Aeromonas sp. ZOR0002
CGTGAAAGGGCGGTGTCCTAGGCCTCTAGACGAAGGGGACCCCGAGTCTGCTTTGCAGTGCTTTCGCACTGAGACAACAGGTAGCAGTAAACTGCTATTCACATCCCGTTATCCGGCAGAAGAGGTTTTCTCTCATCCATCCCGAAGGCTGGACAACAGAAGCTGATGCATCACTGCACCAGGTCTTTGCTCTAACTACTTTGAATCAAGGCAATC
>NZ_CAWMFQ010000131.1:0-9886 GCF_963866995.1 Aeromonas sp. ZOR0002
AGATGCCAGTGGCCCGCCTCATCCAGATCGAAGCGGCTGGTGATCTTGCCCGCCAGTGCCCCCTTGATCTCGGGCACCAGCTCCGCCGGGTTGATCCCCTTGAATTCGGTCGTCCCCTGCCACTGGACCCCCTTGCTCCAGGCCAGCTTGCCGTCGAGCTTGAGCTCCCCCTTGAGGGCCCCCAGCAGCAGCTCGATACGGCTCAGCTGGTTGAGATCCCCCTTGCCCGAGAGGGCCACCTTGAAGGGGGGCACATCGGTCCCCTTGCCGGCGGTGTTGAGCGCAAACTGGTAACCGGAGAGCTTGCCCTTGGCGCTCAGGGTGCCCTTGTCCAGCCGATAGCTGGGCTCATCCTTGGCGGGCTTGTGCAGGGGCCAGGAGAGGCTCTTCCAGTCCAGCGCCAGATCGAAGGGCAGATCCGGGTCGAGGGCCGCAAGGGATCCTTTGAGATTGGCGCCCACCGGCCCCTTGGCCTTGAGTGCCAGCCCAAGCTTGCCCACAGAACCGTCCAGGACGAGATTGACCTGCTCCCCCTTGAGCTCCCCGTCCAGCAGCCCTTGACGCGCCTTGGCATCCAGAGTCAGGGCGAGGGGGTAATCCTCGTGCAGGCGCACCTGACCACGCAAGGCCAGATCCGCCATGGCATGGCGCAAGGAGAGCTCCCGGATGTCGATGCGCTCCTCCTCGGCGGTGGCCGACAGCAAGAGGTTGTCTAGCCCCTCCACCAGCTCACCTTGCTGATAACGGAACGCCGTGGCTTTCAGCCCCTCCAGCTGGATGGGGAAAGGCAGTCGCACCGCCGGCAGCACCATGGGCTCGGGCTTGCTTGCGGCCTGCGTCTTGTCACCGGGGGCAGCCTTGCGCTCGCCGGCCGCCAGGGTGGCGCTTTTCTCATCCGCCGGTTTGGCGCCCTTGTCACTGGCCGCCTCCACCGGGGACGGTGCTACCACCACGTTCAGGCCATCGAGCACGGGGCCGCGCACGATGAGTCCGGCGCGATCCAGGGCGGCGCCAATGTCCAGATCCTTGAGGGTGATCGTCACGCCGGGCACCGCCACATCGAGATCGGCAACCTTGAGGCTGTCGACCTGGATTTTGAGCGGCAACGGATGCCAGACGAAGGGCTCCGACGGCTCTTCCGGCACCGGCTCGGACTCCGCCACCCGGACCACGGGGCGAGTCACCGCCAGAGTCTTGATCCAGAGCTTGCCCTGCAGGAGCTTGCCCAGATCCCAGTCCAGCACGGCCCGCTCCACGGTGACATCCACCAGCTCGTCCTGCCAGCCAACCCCTTCGAAGGTCCAGCCATAACCGAGTTGCCCCGCCACCAGCTCCCCCTTGAGGGAGGGCAGCGCGGCTCTGGCCTGTTGCCACAACCACTTGTTGCCCTGATGGGTGAAGCCCAGCAGGCTGACGCCGATGAGCAGCAGGAAGAAGAGGCCCATGAGCCACAAGAAAATGCGTTTTACCCAGATCACGATGCAGACCCCTGCAAGGAAAGCAGCCGCAGCGGCCAGCAAAGAGAAAGAAGAGGATGTGCGCCTGGTTGCCGGGTCATAGTTCCGGCCCCAGCGCGAAGTGCAGCCGCAGCGGCTTGTCCTCCTCGGAGATGCCCACCGCCAGATCGAGCCTGACCTGACCGATGGGGGTGACCCAGCGCACCCCGACCCCGGTGCCTATCTTCCAGGCCTCGCTGTAGTCGACGGTGGCGGTCCCGGCGTCCACGAACAGGGCGCCGAGCCACTTCTCGCTGAAGCGATAGTTGTACTCTAGGCTGCCGACGCTGGCGTAGCGCCCGCCGGTCAGCTTGCCATCGTCCCCCCGTGGCGAAATGGTCTCGTAACCGTAGCCCCGGACCGTCTGATCGCCGCCAGTGAAGAAGCGCAGGGAGGGGGGGACCAGGGAGAAATCATCCCCGACGATGGCCCCCTGTTCGGCCCGCATCAGGAAACGGTGATCTTCGCCCAGGGTGCGCAGCCACTTGCTGCGCCCCCACACCCGCATGAAGCTGATGTCGGACCCCCAGTAGGGGCTCGAGAACTCCATCGTCAGTTGCTGGCGATCCCCCCAATCCGGCACCAGACCGCCGCGCACCCGCAGCCGTGACCAGGAGACACCGGGGATCAGCAGCAGGCTGTTCCCCTCGTCCTGACCCTGGACGTAGCGCTCGTTCTCCAGGCGCACAAAGACGTCTCTGTCCCAGCTCTCCGGTCGGCGTGTCCAGCGGTGCACCCCGAAGGTGGCCAGATCGGAGCGGGTGTCGTTGTTGTCGGTGTATTGATAGCCCGCCTGCAGGGAGTAGTAATCCCGCAGCGGGTTGCCCACCGGGATCTGGTAGTCGAAGCTGAGCTCCGCTTCCGGCGCCGAGATCTTGGCGGTGCTGGAGAGGCGGTGACCATAGCGGTTCACCCAGGGTTTTTCCCAGGTGGCACTCAGGCGCGGCCCCACGTCCGTGGCATAACCGATACCGGTCTCAATCTCGTGATCGACCCGGTTGGAGAGGGTCACCTGCACCGGCACCCGGTTGCCCTCGGCCTGGCTGATCAGGGGTTTGATGTCCACCTGCTTGAACAGCTTGGTGGAGGAGACATCCTGGGACATCTCCGCCAGACGGATCGCCAGATAGGGATCACCGCTCTTGATGTTGATGAGCGGGCGAATAAGGTGCAGTGCCTCCGGCGTCGCGTCATAGCGGATCTCGCCGAAATGGTAACGCGGGCCAGAGCGAAACAGGATGTAGATCTCCGCCTTGCCCTGTTCCGGGAAAACCTTGACCTGGCTCTTGCTGATCTTGGCGTCAAAATAGCCGCGGGCCAGCCCCAGACTGCCGAGATCCGCCTTGATGGATTCATATTTGCCGTGGTTGAGGGGATCTCCCTCCTTCAGGGGCAGCTTGTCCAGCAGCTCGCTGTACACCTCGTCGCTCCCCGCATCCCCTTCCAGCAGGATGTCGAGGCGCGAGATGATCACGGGTTCCCCCCGCTCAATCTCGATCACCACCTTGGCGGGCGTCTTCTTGTCGCGGTTCAGGGTGATCTTGGGCTGGTAGTAGCCATAGACCTGCAGCGCCTTCTGTACGCTCTCGGTGATCTTGGCGCGGGCGGGGCGGTACTGGCGTTCCTGATAGACGGGCAGGGCGTTGAGGTAGGCCTCGACGTTGTCTTTCTGCTCTCCCCTGACCCCCTTGATCTGGTAGGTCAACTTGGCCGCCATGGCGGGCATCGCCATCAGCCAGAGAGCGAGGGCGAGCAGCAAGAGACCGGGCCCGGGGCGACGGGATCGCCCGGATGAAGTGCTCCCGGTGAGAAAAGTAGGATAGCATCCTGTCAAACGTCATTTTCCCCGAATAACATGATTTAAAGATTGTGTTATTTAGTACGATACCGAGACTCATCCCGGGCGAGTGCCGCTCATCCTAGCATAATCGCGACGGCGAAATCCCACGCTCGGGGCCCCTTTGCGTGCCGCTCTGCCGCCCCCGGTGCGGGGATCGCTTCGGCCCAGCAAGGAGCCAGCCGGGTGTGAGGAGCCAAACTGCGCACAATCCGGGCAAGGGGCGAACAAAACGCCACCACCTGCCCCGCCACGCCGGATCTCCCCTGGTAGCCTTGGGCTGGCAGCAGGGTCCGGCTCGTCGCGACAACCCTTGTCGGACACCCCGCATCCGACGGGTTTCGTCAACCCGTCCCCCTCGACTTGCTCCGTGCCCTCTTCCCCACCCTGCCTGCTATTGAACAGGAAAATAAGTTTAAATCAATCACTTGAATAGATGGCACTAAAGCTTCGTTCAATTCAATCGATTTATCCCGCTGCCCCTGCGCTCCGGCCTGTCCCACACTGATCCCAATCATCGCAGGAGAGACCCCATGCACCTACGTAGCGAACAACTGGCTGACTACATCGCCGACCGACTCGAGTTCATCACCTTCCTGGCCTGCTGCAGCGCCCTGCTGGCATTGCTGACCGGCATGAACGGCCAGCAGGCCCTCGCCTTCACCGCGCTCAATCTGCCCTTTGGCCTGGCCCTGCTGCTGGGCATGGCCCTGCTCGCCCCCCTGTCTGCCCACTGGCGCCTGCCCGGCATAGTCCTGCTGCTGGTGAGCGCAGCCCTGGCCACCCTGCAGATGGGGGGCAACTGGCTCAACCCCCTGGCCATCTGGAGCCTCTATGCCCTGCTGGGGCTGGAGATCCTCTGGCAATCCCGGGCCAGGGTCCCCCTGGCCACCGGCCCCCGGAGCCGGGTCTCGCGCCCGAGGGGCTGACGTGGAGGCGCAATTGCAGTAATCTTGCGCCCCCTTTCCCCTCGCCGAGGAGCATTCCGATGAAAAAAGCCTGTGCCCAGCACATCCTGGTCAAGACCGAGAAACAGTGTCTGGAGATCAAGGAGAAGCTCGCCAAGGGCGCCGATTTCAGCCAGATGGCCAAGCGTTTCTCCACCTGCCCTTCCGGCAAGCGTGGCGGCGATCTGGGAGAGTTCTCCAAGGGGGACATGGTCAAGTCCTTCGACGATGCCGTCTTCAAGGGGGAGTTGCTGACCGTGCTGGGGCCGG
The DNA here is from genome assembly GCF_963866995.1 of Aeromonas sp. ZOR0002. Classification (NCBI taxonomy): domain Bacteria; kingdom Pseudomonadati; phylum Pseudomonadota; class Gammaproteobacteria; order Aeromonadales; family Aeromonadaceae; genus Aeromonas; species Aeromonas sp. ZOR0002. Next base: position 4,551 of record NZ_CAWMFQ010000131.1, read on the forward strand.
TGCGCACCAAGTTCGGCTTCCACCTCATCAAGGTGCTCTATCGCAACTGATCCAGGGCGACGAGGCCATCGGCTCTCTGAGCCGCACGCCTGGGATTGGAGATCATTTACTAACGTTATCAGGCAATTAAGTTTATCCTTCTGGGCATAGTTCCATCCTGACCCGTGGATCCCTCTTATGCACAGCTCTTTGTGGTGGCCGCTGCTGACCTGGCTATTGCCCCTTTGCGGGGCCCTTGGCAGCCGCGCCCATCTCTGGCCCTGGTGGCTCGGCTTCATCCTCTGTCTCGCCAGCGCCCTCCTCAGCCTCGTGCTGCTGCTGCGCCTGCCCTGGCGCTATCGCCGCACCACCAACCTCTGGCCGGATATCTGGGGCATCACTCCCCTGCTGTTGCCCCTGCTGTTTCTCGTCCAGGCGCTGCGCTCCCCCCTCACCAACGACGTCAGCACGGATCCCTACCATCCGCCACGGCTCCAGTGGGCCGAGCTGCTCAGAAGCCCGGAGGATCTCCCGATCTCCCCCCCGCCCCTGCAAGTATTTCCAAGCAACCCCGGTCCTCTCTATACCCGGGCATCCCCGGTCGAAGTGCTCGCGGAAGCCGAGGAACTGATGACGGAGCTGGGCTGGCAGGTTCATCCGGGCAGCGAGGGTATCGATGCCGTCGTCACCACCGGCTGGTTCGGGTTTCAGGATGACGTGGCCCTGCGGGTCTTTGCCGGGCCCAAAGAGACCCGTATCGACATGCGCTCCGCCTCGCGCCAGGGGCGCAGCGATCTGGGGGTCAACCGGGCACGGATCATCGATTTCCTGAATCGGTTGAACGAGCGTCTGGGCGGGGCCTACAAGCCCAAGATGGAGAAGCTCAAAGAGGAACAAGATGCGCATTGAGGTCAAACCGGACCGGGCCTACGCCTGGTTCATCCGCCCCTTCTTCTGGCTGCAGAAACGCAACTACGGTCAGGTGCTGATCCCGGGCAAGTGCTGGGGGCGCTCCCCCAGGCTGTTCGCCGCGGTCGCCACCCTCTACGGCGTCATCAACCGCAAGCGCTCCCCCATCGACCCCGTGCTGCGCTCCCTGGTGACGGTGCGGGTCTCCCAGCTCAACTGGTGTCGTTTCTGTGTCGACATCAACGCCATGACCCTCGTCAAGCGGGCAGGCTCCAGCGACAAGGTGGAGGCGCTGGCCCGGTGGCGCGACAGCCCCTTGTTCGACGAGCGGGAACGGGCCGTGCTGGACTATGCCGAGGCCATGACCGGGCTAGATGGCGTGAGCGACGAGCAGGCCGCTCGCCTCAAGCCCTGGTTCGATGACGACGCCCTGGTGGAGCTCACCGGCCTCATCGCCTTCCAGAACATGTCCGCCAAGTTCAATGCCGCTCTCGACATCGCTCCCCAGGGGTTCTGCCAGTTGCCGGTGCAACCCGAGCGCCCCCTCGACAAGGGGCAGGGATGAACCAGGCACGCCTGCTGCTGTTGCTGGCGATGGGGGCCCTGGTCGGCACCTTCTTTGCCCTCGACCTTGACCACTATCTGAGCCTCACCCAGTTGCAGGCACACCAGGCGCGCCTGACCCTTTGGGTCGACCGCCATGTTGTCGCAGCCAGCCTGCTGTTTCTGGTGATCTATGTGCTCACCACCGCCCTCTCCCTGCCGGGGGCGGCCCTGCTCACCCTGGCGGGCAGCGCCGTCTTCGGCATCCTGTGGGGGCTCTTGCTGGTCTCCTTTGCCAGCTCCCTCGGCGCCACCTTGGCCTTTCTCAGTGCCCGCTTCCTGCTGCGGGACTGGGTCGAGACGCGCTTTGGCGACAAGCTGGCGAGCGTTCAGGCCGGCATGCAAAAGGAGGGGGCCTTCTATTTGCTGAGCCTGCGCCTCATCCCCCTCTTCCCCTTCTTTCTGGTCAACCTGGTGATGGGGCTCACCCCCATCAGAGTCAGCACCTACTACTGGGTCAGCCAGCTCGGCATGCTGCCGGGCACCCTCGTCTACGTGCTGGCGGGGAGCGAGCTGGCTACCCTCACCAGCACAGGCAACCTCTTCTCCCCCGACCTGCTGGCCGCCCTGACCCTGCTCGGCCTGATGCCCTGGCTGATGCGTGCCTTGCAGCGCCGTCTCGCCCTCTACCGGTTGCACGCCCCCTACCGCAAGCCGGCGCGCTTTGACTACAACCTGCTGGTGATAGGCGCCGGTGCCGGAGGCCTGGTCACCAGCTACATCGCCGCCGCGGTGAAAGCCAGAGTGGCCCTCATCGAGCAGCACAGGATGGGGGGGGATTGCCTCCATACCGGCTGCGTCCCCTCCAAGGCGCTGATCCGAAGCGCCCGCTTCGCTATTGAACAGCGCAAGGCCGGGGAGCTTGGTTTTACCCCGAGCCAGAGCCGCGCCGACTTTGCCGCCGTGATGGCGCGGGTCGCCCGGGTCATCGAGGAGGTCGAACCCCACGACTCGGTGGCGCGCTATGAAGGACTTGGGGTGGAGTGCATCCAGGGGCGGGCGCGAGTCACCTCCCCCTGGGAGGTGGAGGTCAACGGCAAGCGCCTGACCAGCCGTCATATCGTGATCGCCACCGGCGCCCGACCCCGGGTACCCGCACTGCCAGGGCTGGACAGGGTTCCCTACCTCACCTCCGACACTATCTGGCAGCGACTGCGCGAGCCCCCCCGCCATCTGCTGGTGCTGGGAGGAGGCCCCATCGGCTGCGAGCTGGCCCAGAGCCTGGCCTTGCTCGATATCCCCGTCACCCTGGTGGAGCAAGGCCCTCAGCTGCTGCCCCGGGAAGATAGGGACGTCGCCGGGGCCCTGGCCGCACAGCTGGAGCACGACGGTGTCACCCTGCACCTCGGCTGGCAGGCTACCTCGGCCGGGTATATGGACGGTAAAGGCGCCAACCTGCCCATCCGGCTGTACCTGCGCCGGGGGGACGAGACGCTGGTGGTTGAGGGGGACCAGCTGCTGCTGGCCCTTGGCCGGGAGGCCAACGTCAGCGGTTTCGGGCTGGAGGCGCTGGGGGTTGAACTGGCCCCCGGCGGCACCTTGGCCATCGACGGCTTCCTCGCCACCAACTACCCCAGCATCCTGGCGGTGGGGGACGTTGCCGGCCCCTACCAGTTCACCCATTTTGCCGCTCATCAGGCCTGGTATGCCGCCATCAACGCCCTCTTTGGCCAGTTCAGGCGCTTTCGGGCAGACTACAGGGTCATGCCGGCGGCCACCTATACCAGTCCGGAGATAGCCCGGGTCGGCCTCAACCAGAAAGAGGCTCGGGCCCGAGGCATCCCCTTCGAGTCGACCCGCTTCGAGATGGCCGAGCTGGACAGAGCCATCACCGACGGCGAGTCAGGGGGCTTTGTCGAGGTGCTGACGGTGCCGGGCCGTGACAGGATACTCGGGGCCACCATAGTGGGTGCTCACGCCGGCGAGCGGATCGCCGAGTTTGCTCTCGCCATGCGCCACCGCCTGGGACTTGGCAAGATCCTCGCCACCGTTCACCCCTACCCCACCCTGATGGAGGGGAACAAGTACGTGGCTGGCGCCTGGCGCCGTGCCCGCCAGCCCGGGCGCCTGCTGGCGCTGCTGGCCCGTTATCACCGCTGGCGCCGCGGCGCCTGACTCTGACGAGGCAACCATCATGTTCACGACCCGACTTCGCGCCCTGCTCCGTCCCCTGATGGCCGCTGTCCCCCTGCTGCTGGCCTCCCCGCTCCACGCCAATGACGCATCGTGGCAGCAGACCTTGCTGGCCGCCAGGGGGCAGACCGTCTACTTCAACGCCTGGGGGGGCAGCCCCGAGATCAACGCCTACCTGGTGTGGGCCAGGCAGGAGATCGCTCGCCAGTACCAGGTCGAGCTGGTGCAGGTGAAGGTGGATGACATCGCCCAGAGCGTGAGCCAGTTGCTGGCCGGCAAACAGGCTGGCAAGACGTCGAACGGCCCCATCGACCTGCTCTGGGTCAACGGCGAGAACTTCAAGGCGCTCAAGGAGCAGGGGCTGCTGGGGGCCCCCTTTACCGACGAGCTGCCCAACATGGCCCTGGTGGACACCGCCCTGCCGGTGAGTGAAGACTTCACCGTGCCGGTAGAGGGGCTCGAGGCCCCCTGGGGCATAGGCCAGCTCAATCTGATGGTGGATGGCGACCAGGTAGACATTCCTCCCACCTCGGCGGCCGCCCTGCTGGCCTGGACCAAGGCTCACCCCGGCCGCTTCACCTACCCCAAGCCTCCCCAGTTTCACGGCTCGAGCTTTCTCAAGCAGATCCTGCTGGAGCTGACACCGGATCCGGCGCCCCTCTATCGGGAGGCGACCGATGCCGACTTCCTTCGCATCACCGCCCCTCTCTGGGCCTGGCTCGACCAGCTTCACCCCGCGCTCTGGCGAAAGGGCAGGCTCTTCCCCACCGGCGCCGCCGAGACCAGGCAGTTGCTCGATGACGGCGAGCTGGCCATGGCCATCAGCTTCAACCCGGGGGAAGCCCAGAGTTCGGTGCAAAACGGCACCCTGCCCCCCACCGTCCAGGCCATCGCCATGGAAAAAGGGGCGCTCACCAACAGCCATTTCCTCGCCATCCCCTTCAATGCCTCCGCCCGGGCCGGGGCCAAGGTGGTGGTCAACTTCCTGCTGAGCCCCGCCGCCCAGGCGCGCAAGAGCGACCCCGCCTTCTGGGGGGATCCCAGCGTGCTGCGCCAGGAGGCACTGCCAGGCCAGACCCGTCCGGCATTGCGCTTCAAGGGGGTGGCAGAGCCCCACCCCAGCTGGCAAACCCGGCTGGAAGCGGCCTGGGCCGAGCGCTACGGCCACTGATCCATCATGCAGGCGCGCGCCCCTCTTCTCCTCCTGCTGCCCTTTTTGATGCTGGGAGCCTTGCTACTGGGGATCCCGCTCGCCGGGGGCCTGCTGTTGCTGGTCATCGAGGGGCTCACCCCCGCCAATCTATCCCTCTTGCTCCCCCAGCCCGGACTCTGGCACTCCGCAGGGTTGAGCCTCTGGGTGGCGGGCGCCTCCACCCTGGGGACCCTCGGCGCCACCGCCCTGCTGCTCGCCCAGGGGGACGGGCGTCCCTGGATGCGCTGGCTGCGCCGCCTGCTCTCCCCCCTGCTGGCGCTTCCCCACGTCGCCTTTGCCATCGGCATCGCCTTTCTGATCGCTCCCTCCGGCTGGCTGCTGCGCCTCGTCGCTCCCCTGCTTGACCTCATCCATCAGCCCCCGGACTGGCAAACCCTCAAGGATCCCTGGGGGCTTGGCCTCATTGTGGTGCTCATCCTCAAGGAGACCCCCTTCCTGCTGCTGATGGCGCTGGCGGCACTGGATCCCGCCAAGGTGGCGCGCCAGCAGTGGCTGGGGG